>NZ_JAEEVD010000068.1:0-10590 GCF_016290755.1 Lachnospira sp. | reverse complement strand
AGAAATAAAGATTAATTTAGATGAGTTAGATGATTATCAACGACGTTATAAAATTGGAAATGTACGCCAAAGAAAAGAGGGATTGGTGCTTAGAATTGTTGATGATAATTTACCAGATGAAGTTAAGCGAGTAGATAACAATATTGATTTAGAAGATGTTTATCTATATTATTTCGAATAAAATAAATGCTCCGCGAGGATGCGCACGGATTCGGACAGGAATTCGGGGCTGCTTCAGCAGACCCGAATCCGGCGCTAGACTTACGAGCGAGTCTTGACAAATAACCGATTTTGAAAGATAGATTCTATTTACTGCCAAGTATTTAAATGCTATAATAAAATACAGTATAAGTATTGTTTTCTGCGAGGTGGAAAATATGAATGGATTGCTAGGCCTTAAATTTTTTTGTGCAATGCCAAGTGTTTTACATTTTAAAACTTTTAAAGCACTAGATTTAGATTTGTCTAAATATTTGGGTGTTGAGTTGGAATATGAAATCAAAAAAGCTAAAAAAGAAATAAATGATAACCAGGGCATTATTATTAAAGAAGGAAGTTTTTATTTAGAAATAGAAACAGTTGGCTATAATTCTGATTGGAATACAGATACTATTGCAATTGCAATTGCTGTAATTAAAAGACATTTGGATTTAAAGATATATGGCGAGTTTATAACTGCCAGTGAAGAAAATGAGCACCAAGAGGGAAGACCTATTAGCGATGAAGAATATGATAAGATGATTAAGGATTTAGCAAAGAAGATTGTAGGCAAACATATATAGTTGGCTTAGTTTTACTTTATGTATGCATAAAAATCTGCTAAAATAACGTTAATTTATCTTTTTAGCTTAATGCTAAATAGGAAGGGGTTTATTATGCATAAAATTATAAACAGTTTATTAGAGACAGATCTTTACAAATTTTCAATGGGACAGGCAATCTATCACCATTTTCCAGGATATGAAACAACTTGGTCTTTTAAATGTAGAAATGAAGATGTACATTTTACAGAAGAGATGGTAGAAGAGATTAAGCATCAAATAAAAATGTATTGCGAATTAAGATTTAGCGAAGAAGAGCTAAAATATTTATCTTCAATTCAATGGTTTAAGAAGTCATACATAGATTTTTTACGTTTATGGCATCCAAGATATGAGGATTTTACTTTCGGAACAAATAGCCCATGTGGTTTAACAATAGAAACAAACGGAACTTGGCTTAATACATCTATGTATGAGATTCCAACACTTGCTATAGTGAATGAAGTTTACTTTAGAATGAAATATGATTATGACAAGCTCATGTTAAGTTTTAAGGATAGACTAGATAAAAAGGTAGAAAAGCTAGTTAGTGGTGAATATAATATTGGAGCATTTTCAGAGTTTGGTATTAGAAGAAGATTATCAGCAGAGGCTCAGGAATTAGCTATTAAAGAGCTTATGAGAAACGATTATAAGGGCTCTAAGTTTGTTGGTACATCTAATGTATACCTAGCTAAAAAGCTTAATATAAAGCCTGTTGGAACTATGGCACATGAATGGATTATGTGTGTAGGACAGGGTAATCATAAGCACAATCCAGCTTATTCAAACTGGTATGCCCTTGATGCATGGGTAAAGGAATATGGAGTTTTAAATGGTACAGCTCTTACTGACACTATAACAACAGACTGTTTCTTAAGAGACTTTAAGCTTACTTATGCAACACTTTTTAGCGGTGTTAGACATGATAGTGGTAGTCCGTTTGAATGGGGCGATAAGATGATTGATCACTATAATAGTCTTGGAATTGATCCTAAGACTAAGACTTTACTCTTTAGTGATAGCCTTAATTTTGAGAAAGCAGATGAGATTAATTCTTATTTTAAAGATAAAGTTAGAGTCGCATTCGGCATAGGAACTTATATTGCTAATGATACAGATGTAGATGCTCTAAATATTGTTATGAAGACAACTGCATGTAATGGTATGGATGTAGCTAAAATTTCAGATGTAGAAGGTAAGGGTATGTGCAAAAACCCAGACTATGTGCATTATTTAAGAAGAACAATAGCTTGGAGAATGGAACATTAATTAAGTTTAGGGGGACAACTTTATGTTTCAAGATTATATTGTTGATGAGTATTTATTAGATGTAAATGGTGAATTAATTGAAAAATTAAAACAAGAAGATTTGGATATAATTATTTATGGATGTGGAGGGGCATCAAAAACATTTACAAATCTATTAAATAAAAATGGACTTAGTGTAACTGCCTATTTAGAAGGTAAACAGTATTTTAAGGAAGGAAAAGTCTTTCTTAATAAACCTGTTTATTTAATTGATAATATTTATAAGCAAATGAACAATATTAATTTAATTGTTTGTGCAACGGGTAATGACGTAATTCATATTATGAATGATTTAAAATCAAAAATGAATGTGAATATTTATAGTTATCTAGATAGAAATCAGTTATATACAATGAAAGCAGAATGGGTGGTTGAACATAAAGAAGAATTAAATCAAGTATATGATCTTTTGGAAGATGAAGAATCAAAACTAGTTTTTCGTTCCTTTATAGCAGCAAGAGCTAACAATATAAAAAGAGAATGCTGTGAAAATATGATATCTTTATGGACATCAGAGCAGTATTTTAATGACTTGTATCCTAAAGAGTTGTATGATGAACATATATTAATTGATTGTGGAGCATATATAGGAGATAGCGCTACAGCCTTTTTTGAATTTTTAAAGGATGAGGAAAAGCCTGTAATGGTTAGAGCTTTTGAGATGGAGGATGAAAATTTTAAAGAATTAGAAAGCCTTTCAAATAAATATAATAATCTCATTGCCTATAAGATAGGCTTAGGTGATAAACATGAAAAATATTATTACGAAAGAAAAAAGGATGCATCTGTTTTAGTGGATTATGAAACGGAGAATATGGTTGAAATAGCTCCGCTTGATTCCATTCTTAAAGGAAAAGAAATAAAGGCAAGCTTTATTAAAATGGATATAGAGGGTTTTGAAGAAAAAGCTCTTATGGGAATGAAAAATGTAATTATAAATAATAAGGCTACTTTAGCAATTTGCGTTTATCATAAAGTAGATGATTTAATAAGGTTGCCTAAATTAATAAAAAGTTATGTGGAAAGCTCAACTTGTGATGTGAAATATAAATATTATTTAAGACACCATTCACATAATGCTGCAGAATTAGTGTTTTATGCAGTTCCTTGCACACAGTAGAGAGGTGACCTATGAAATTTAAGATTAACCCTGAATTTGATAAGCGTTATGACATTAGACTTGCTAATTTGGATGATGTCCCTTTAATTATGAAATTTATTGATGAATGTTGGCGTAAGGGGCACATTATGTCAAGAAGTAGGGAACTTTTTGACTATGAATACGTTCATGAAACAGAAGTGGATTTCGTTATTGCTATTGATAAATTCAGCGGAGAGCTTGAGGCTATATTTGGTTTTATACGTTGCCAAAAGGAAAGAAATAGGGATATATGGGGAAGTATGTGGAAGGTTAGGGATGACCATGATAATATGAATCTTTTAGGAATTGAGCTAGCTAGGAGGGTATATATACTAACTGGTTGTAGAATGCATATTGGAAATGGTGCTAACCCTAATACAACTATCCCTTTAAGAAAAATATTTTTTAGAGAAAAGACAGCTAAGATGAAGCAATTTTATAGGCTTAATAAAGAAATAAAAGACTATAAGATTGCTATTATAAAAGATGATTCTTTAGAAAATGTTGAGACGGACGAAAGAATTAATAATCAATTAATAAATTATAATTTGAATAAAATAGACAATTTTACAGAACTAATGAATTGTTTTGAATTGAATAAAATGGACATATATCCTGAAAAAGATGCTTATTATATTAAACATCGTTACTTTGAACATCCTTTTTATAACTACTTAGTTTATGGGATTGAAATAAATGGACAAACTGAAGCTGTTATAATTTTAAGACAGATTGATATAAATGGATCTTCTGTTTTAAGGATTGTAGATTTTTTGGGATGTGAAAAGGCATTGGTTGGAATTTCATCTAAACTTGATGAGTTGATGCAAGCTAGAAAAGCTGAATATGTAGATTTTTATCAGTTTGGTTTGGATGATAAAATCCTAAGAAAAGCAGGATTTATTAATAGAGAGGATACAAGAAATATTATTCCAAATTATTTTGAACCTTTTTTACAGGAAAATGCAGATATATGGGTTCACTATATAATGGATAATACTAGATTTTTTAAAGCTGATGGGGACCAAGATAGACCAAATCAGTTAAATTAGATATACAATAAAATAAGGCAATAAATATAGGTAATAAATATATGAGAAATCAACTGGGGGATTTATGAAACTATTATTTGAGCAATTTATTGAGGCATCTAACGAAAATGAAGATAAAATGGCGATTTACTGCGATGGAGAGAGTAAAAGCTACAAAGAAATGAGAACTTTTGTATGTAGGTATGCAAACTATCTAAGTTCTCATGGTGTAAAAAGAGGGGATATTATAGGCATTCCTCTTAATAATAGTATTGAATCTGTAGGGCTTATTATGGCCGTAACAGCTCTAGGTGCAGGTCTTGCACCAGTTAATCCCACTTTAAATATTAAAGATATGGATATTGCTTTTAAGGCAGCTAATGTAAAACATATAATTGCAAGAAAATCATTTTATAAGGAAGTTTTAAAGGAAAATAATTATTTTTTATTAGATTATGATGGATTAAAGTTGTGCCTTGATGGAGATGTTGAGGAACTAGAAATAGATAACCGAGCAGCATATAATCAGGAAATAAATAAAACCAACAAAGTTAAAATACATAGTTTTAAGGAAGTTCTAGAGATGAGAGAGAACTTGCCAAAGTTAGATAATATTACCGGGGAAGAAACTTTTATTTTAACTCTGACCTCAGGTTCAACAGGTAATCCAAAGCCGATTTTATTAAGTCAAAACAACAAAAATACTAGAGCTAAGGCTCATATTGAAATGTATAAGCTAACAAAAAATGACAAGATTCTAGCAGCAACACCGCTATATCATTCCTTAGCTCAAAGACTAGTAATAATGCCCCTTATACTTGGTGCAACAGCTGTGATTTTACCAAGGTTTACACCAAAGTTGTGGCTAGATTTAGTTAGAAAGCTAGAGGTTACATTTTCAATAGCAGTATCAGCCCAGCTAGCACAGGTACTAAAGGAGTTAAAAGAGGCAGAGGAGAAAACTTGCCCCTCACTGCGACTTTTGGTTTCCTCAAGCGCCCTCTTAGATTTAGAGGTAAAGAAGGAACTGGTAAATTTTTTACAATGCGAATTTCACGAAATGTATGGAACTAGCGAGTGCTCAACGGTAACAGATATAAATCTTAAGGAAGCAGGCCAGAAACTAAATTCGGTGGGAAGACCGCTAAAGGGCGTAGATATTAGGATTTTGTCTGATGAAAATGAGGAGCTTCCACTAGGGGAAATTGGAGAAATTGCAGTAAAGACCCCGCTGATTTGTGAGGGCTATTTAAATAAAGAAGATGTGTTTAAAAAGGCGATGATTAAAGGCTATTTTAAAACAGGCGATTTGGGAAAGCTAGACACAGAGGGCTTTTTAACATTTTCAGGAAGAAAAAAAGAAATAATAATAACCGGCGGCGTAAACGTCTATCCAAAGGATATTGAAGATAAGGTCATAAAATTAGAGGAAGTCTTAGAAGTTGCAGCTTTTCCTTATAAGGATGAAAGGCTTGGAGAAATTGTTGCCCTAGCAGTGGTGACTGAGGCTGCGGAAAAGGAAATCACGAAAAAGATTAGACTATTTTGTGCTAAAAACTTGGCGGATTTTCAACAGCCTCATAAGATATTTATCTTGGATTCCTTGCCTAAAAATAGCATGGGAAAACTGGTGAAATCTAAGTTAAATGATTGGGTGAAGGATAATAAAGAGATAGAGAAATAAAGAAATAGAGAAATAGAGAGAATCAGGGGGATTAGATATGGAACAGGTAAGAGAATTCATTTTAGATAGGCTTCAAAAAGAGTATAGCTTTAAAGAAGGGACAGACATTGAAAAGATAAATTACGTGGAGGAGGGCTATATGGACTCCTTAGGATTAATTCAGTTTATCGGGGAACTTGAAGATGAGTTTGATATTGAGTTTAGCGACGAAGAAATGATGGAGGATTCTTTTAGAGTCGTGGGCTCTTTAATTGACTTGGTGACTAAAAAAGTGGGGGAATAATAAATTGAAGGATCGAGTAGTAGTTGGGGTTGTAGGAGCCGGCAGAGCCTGTGAATTACATGCTTTTGGCTATCAAAGAAGCAATATTCCAGTTAGATTAAAGACTGTCTATGCTAGACGAAAGGAGCAGGCAGAAGAGGCCATTAAGCGTTTTGGCTTTGAAAATGCTACTAATGATTTTGAGGATTTACTAAGGGATAAGGAGATAGATGTAATCGATATTTGCACACCCCCTTATCTTCACAAGTCTGAAATCATAAGGGCACTAGAGGCTGGGAAAAATGTCATTGTGGAGAAGCCGCTAACAGGCTATTTTGGCAGTGAAGAAGATGAAAAACCTATTGGAGAAAAGGTTTCAAAAAAGAAAATGTATCACGCCCTTTTAGCAGATTTAGAGGAGCTAAGGGACGTGGTTAAAAGAACTGGCAAGAAGTTTATGTATGCAGAAAACTTCGTCTATGCCCCTGCAATTATTAAAGCGGGAGAAATCGTAAGGGCAAAGAAAAGTCGAATTCTATATATGAAAGGTGAGGAAAGCCTAAAGGGCTCAAGTTCTAGCGTTGCCGGAGAGTGGTCGAAAACTGGTGGCGGAATTTTTATGAGAAATGGAGTGCATCCCCTTGGAGCAATCCTTTATTTAAAGGAGCAGGAGTCCCTTGCCATGGGAAAAAATATTACCGTTAAATCTGTAGTTGCAGACATGGGCTATGCCACAAGAAATCTGACAGAATACGAGCATCGTCACATAGATGCTAGACCTGTGGATGTGGAAGATGCAGGAACGGCTGTGATTACATTTACAGATGGAAGCAAGGCCACAATAATTTCCACAGATAACCTGCTTGGTGGCAGTAAAAACTATGTGGAGCTTTATTGCAATGACACTGCCATTAACTGTAATTTAACCATGAATAATGCCATGGAGACCTATATGGTGGATTCCGTGGGTATGGAAAATGTATATCTATCGGAAATGCTTCCAATTGTAACCGGCTGGAATAAGCCTTTTGTGGCAGATGAAATGTTAAGAGGCTATTGTAACGAAATCGTGGATTTTATGGATTGCGTCTTAAATGATAAGGAGCCTCAAGGATGTTTTGACCTTGCAAGTCAGGTTATGAAGGTGGTTTATGCAGCTTACTATTCAGATGAAGAGGGTAGAAGGATCGACCTTGTATAAAAAGTGCTAAATTTTACATTTTAGACTTAATAAAAAGTTAATCTTGAAATTAATGTCATTTTAATCTTTTGCTAATATAATAATAGACAAAGAGAGGAGACAAAAATATTTATATCGTACTCCCTACATCAAACAGCTAGCTCCCCTCTTTGTTATAACAAAGCTTTAAAACGGAGGTTGATTAATTATGTTAACTTTGTTGATGATATTATTATTTATTGGCTTTTTTAGGATGTCAGTTTTTGTATTTAAAATATTTGGATCCCTTGCAGGTTTCCTATTTGGAATAATTGGTTACATCATTCTTGCAGCAGTGGCTTTTATGCTTATTTCAACTTTAAGCTTCTTATTCCCATTCCTTGCGATTGTAGCTTTATTTGCACTATTTAAAAAATGTGTCGACTAATCATATAAGTTCTTTAAAACTTTGTATAAAGCAATCTTTTTAAAGAGTTGTCTAGTATTTAGTACAAGAAAAAGAGACTGCACTTATTGATAATAATTGTCATATGTGATATATTTAACAAGAAGTGTATATTGTATACAATCCTATGTATCACTCTAAGATACATTTGCTGATACGAAAGGAGAAGAAGTTATATGAGCGAAATTATTGGTAGAGTAAATTCATTAGAAAGCTTTGGTTCCGTTGATGGACCAGGGGTTAGATATATTGTTTTCTTAAAGGGATGTCACATGAGATGTAAGTACTGCCATAATCCTGAGACATGGAGTATGGAAGGCGGCATGGAGATGACACCAAGCCAGATTATGGAGAAGGCTATTAGATTTAAGGCATATTGGAAGAATGGCGGCGGTATCACAGTAAGTGGTGGCGAAGCTCTTTGCCAGATTGACTTTGTTATTGAGTTATTCAAGCTTGCTAAGTCAAAGGGAATCAATACATGTCTTGATACATCAGGTAATCCATTCTCAATGGACTCAGAATATCTTAAGAAGTTTGACGAGCTTATGAGCTTAACAGATACATTCTTACTTGATATTAAGATTATTGATGATGAGAAGCATAAGATTTTAACAGGATGGACTAATAAGAACATCTTAGAATTAGCTAAGTATTTATCAGATAATAATAAGGATATGTGGATCCGTAACGTATTAGTTCCAGGTGTTACAGACGACCAGGAAGACTTAGAAGGTCTTAGAGATTTCGTTGCAAGTCTTAAGACTGTAAAGAGATTCGAAGTTTTACCATACCACACACTTGGTGTTGTTAAGTATGCAGAGCTTGGAATTAAGTATGAATTAGAAGGAGTATTACCTCCAACTAAGGAAGAAATCCAAAGAGCTAATGATATTCTTGAAACAGAGAAGTATCAGGGCTACTTAGGAAGATAAATTAGATAGCATTGTAAGACTCCTTACAATCTTTTATAAATTTTCTGTTATGTAAAAAACCTACTCAGTAACTGAGTAGGTTTTTGGTTTATTGTCTTTTAAAAATTATTCCCCGATTTGCTCTATAATGACCTTCTTAATTGCTGCAAATGTCTCTTTACTTACATCGTGTTCAATCTTACAAGCGTCATCCTCTGCAATCTGTGGATCAATGCCTAAGCTCTTAAGCCACTTTGTAAGTAATTCATGTCTCTCTAAAATAGTTTCAGCAATTTCCATACCAGCGTCTGTAAGGTAGATATAACCTTCCTTAGTCACTGTAATGTATTCTGATTCACGCAAATTCTTCATTGCGATACTTACGGATGATTTTCTAAATCCCATCTCATTAGAAATATCGATTGATCGAACTACTGGAAGTTTTTTACTTAACATAAGTATTGTTTCTAAATAATTTTCTGCAGACTCGTGAATTCCTGCCATTTTAAAATCCTCCAAATAATTTTAGGTAACATCTACTTTAGAAAGTATATCATGAAATACTCTTGTTTTCAAACTATATATAGATTTTTAAGAATTCTAAAATTCCATTAACTTTTTTTTATTACGAGTTAGTGTTATAATGTTATGAGAGACTGGGAGTAAATTTAATAAAAGAGTAGTACAAAGTAAGAAAGGTTTGCTAGATATGGATAACAACGGGGTAAATGAAGTATTTAATAAGTATAACGTAGATCAGATTGTAGTTCCTGATGTAGTTAAGGAAGATCTACTAAGCATTATAGAGGAGAAGCTATCGAAAGTTGGCTTCTATTATCGTGTTGCCTACAGAGTAAAGACAAGCGACTCTATTTTGAATAAGCTTTTACTTAAACAATACAGAATAGAAGGCTCGCCAAATGAACATAAGAAGATGCAGGATTTAGTTGGTATTAGAGTAATTCTTTACTATGAAGATGACGTGGAGATTTGTAAGGATTTGCTGGATACTATTTTTGCCACACCAGGTATTTGGGAGACAACAGAAGCGTCTGAATATGAGTTTAAGGCAAGTAAGGTGAATGGTATTTTTAAACTTCCATCTTACTTAAGTAAGAATATTTCTAATCCTATGTTATCAGAATATATAGACGATACATTTGAAATACAGGTAAGAACTAACTCCTTTGAGGGTTGGCACGAGATTGAGCATGATACAAGATATAAGGGTTCAGCCTTTGGCGGTAACGAAGCCCTAGCTAGAAAGATGAACTCAATCCTTGCTACTTACGAGCTTTGTGATGATTCCATGGTAGGCTTAATTGAAGATTTAGGACATCATCATTATAAGAATAAGAACTGGAATGATATGCTTAGATGCCATTACAGACTTAAATTTGAAAATGAACCTCTTCATCCATACGTAGAGGAGATTTTCAATAAGGATAATGAACTTGCTAAGCAATTCTATAAATTTAGACGTGGAAAGTTAATTAAGCAGTTGTGCCTTAATGTCTATGGAAGGGCAGCAGAGCTTACAATTACGAACATTGTAAGAATTGTAAATCAGATTGGCCCTAATGATGAAAGACTTAATGATGCCTTTGTAAAGATTGAACTTGAAAAGAAGGAAGGGGCAAGCTTTAATAGACGTCGTAGGTTTGAACCTTTTAAAACTCTTGGACAATATAAGGTATTCCATGCAAAGACAGATATCGATCTTAACAACTTAAGTATAGAGGATGCCTTTAGAAAGGCATCTAACCTAATTTATTCTTGGGTAAATTCTAGATTTAACGAAGTATTTACAGACATACCAGAA
>NZ_JAEEVD010000021.1:0-39976 GCF_016290755.1 Lachnospira sp. | reverse complement strand
GGCAGATACTGAAGTTTTAATTCACGGTTATGAAGAATACGGCAAGGACTTACTTAACAAGTTAAGAGGTATGTTTGCCTTTGTTATTTGGGATAGCAAGAATAAGACTTTATTTGGCGCTAGAGATTACTTTGGTATTAAGCCTTTTTACTATACAGTTGCTAACAACAATTTAGTTTACGGTTCAGAAATTAAGAGCATCTTAAAGCACCCTGATGTTAAGAGAGAAGTTAATCCTGTAGCCCTTGAAAACTACTTAACTTTCCAGTACTCAGTACTTGAAGAGACATTCTTTAAGGGCATCTTTAAGTTAATGCCAGGTCATTGCTTTACATTTAAAGAAGGCAAAATGGAAATTGAAAGATACTGGGAGCCTGAGTTTACTCCAGATTCTACAAAGACTATGGATGAGGCTATTAAGGAAATCGATGATGTAGTTGCAAATTCTATCGAATACCACAAGATTTCAGATGTTGAAGTTGGTTCATTCCTTTCAAGTGGTGTTGATTCAAGCTATGTTGCTGCTACATTTAACGGAGACAAGACATTTACAGTAGGTTTTGATTATAACAAGTATAACGAAATCGATTATGCAAAGTCTCTTTCAGAGAAGGTACAGATTGACAACTATTCTAAGCTTGTTTCAAGTGAAGAATATTGGTCAGCTATTCCAAAGATTCAGTATCACATGGACGAGCCTTTAGCTGATCCTGCTGCTATTGCTCTATACTTTGTAAGTAAGACAGCTGCAGAACATGTTAAGGTTGCTATGTCAGGTGAAGGTGCTGATGAATTCTTTGGTGGTTATAACATTTACAAGGAACCAATGGATTTAGCAGCTTTCCAGAAGCTTCCTCTTCCAGTTAGAAAGGCTCTTGCTAAGGTAGCTAAGGCTATTCCATTTAAGTTTAAGGGAAAGAGTTTCTTACAGCGTGCAAGCAAGACTGTTGAAGAAAGATTCATTGGTAATGCTTTCATGTTTAATGAAGAAGAACGCAATAAGCTTTTAAAGGCTCCAACAGGCCAGTATGCTCATACACATTTAACTAAGCCTTACTATGAAAAGGTTAAGAACTTAGATGACGTAACTAAGATGCAGTATATCGATGTTAACTTCTGGTTAATTGGTGATATCTTACTTAAAGCAGATAAGATGAGTATGGCTAACTCTCTTGAAGTTAGAGTTCCATTCCTTGATAAGGAAGTTTGGAATGTGGCTAAGAACCTTCCTACTAACCTTAAGGTTACTAAGGAGAATACTAAGGTTGCCTTTAGACATGCAGCTAACAAGCACTTACCAGATATGGTTGCTGAAAAGAAGAAGCTTGGCTTCCCAGTACCAATTAGAATCTGGTTAAGAGATGAGAAGTATTACAACATCGTTAAAGAAGCTTTCACAAGCGATGCAGCTAAGGAATTCTTTAACACAGACTACCTTGTTAAGTATCTTGATGATCACAAGGAAGGCAAGGCTGATAACTCAAGAAAGATCTGGACTATCTACATCTTCCTTGTATGGTACAACGATTTCTTTGTATCAGATATGGCAGCTTAAATCTAACTTAATATCTAATTAGATTTTGTATAAAAAAGACCTAAGACTTATATTAAACCATAAGTCTTAGGTCAATTTTTTTCTAAATTATCCTGATTAAACTTTATGCCATCGTAGCATTTTTTATAATCAGCATCAAATCATTTATTGCTTTCTTCAATGAACTGATTTAACTTCTCAAGAGCCTTACCACTATCAAGCATATCTGCTGCAATAGCTATAGCCTCTTCCATTGTAATATCATCCTTTGCAAGATAAATAGCTGCACCTGCATTAAGTAATACAACATCTCTTTTAGGTCCCTTAGCACCTTTTAAGATTTCAAGGGCGAACTGTGCATTCTCTTCTGGTGTACCACCAACTAATTCTTCCTTCTTGCAACGCTTCATACCAAACTGCTCTGGTGTGATTTCATAGCTCTTAAACTCATCACCCTTAAATTCGCAAACTTTTGTAGGGGCTGAAAGAGAAATCTCATCAATGGAATCCATACCATAAACTACTAAAGCTCTCTTAACGCCTAAGTTGTGTAATACGTGAGCAAGAGGTTCAACTAGCTCTTCGCTATATACACCAAATAACTGCATTGTAGCACCTGCTGGATTAGCAAGAGGGCCAAGTAAGTTAAATAGAGTTCTGATTCCCATTTCCTTTCTAACACCACCAACAAAACGCATTGCTGGATGGTACTTCTGTGCAAATAAGAAGCAAAGGTTAATATCACGTAAGATCTGTGCTGAACGTGCTGGAGCACAGTCAATCTTAACTCCAAGTGCCTCAAGTACATCAGCTGTACCGCACTTACTTGAAGCTGCTCTATTACCATGCTTTGCAACTGCAATTCCTGCTGCTGCAGAAACAATTGATGAAAGCGTAGAAATATTAATTGTATTAGAACCATCTCCGCCAGTACCAACAATTTCAAGCACTTCCATGTCATTTAAGAACTTCTCGCAATGAGCTCTTAAAACTCTTGCTGCTGCTGTGATCTCATCAATAGTCTCGCCCTTAATTGAAAGTGCTGTTAAAAATGAGGCTTTCTGCGCATCAGTAGCTTCACCTGTCATGATTTCTTCCATAACTTCTGTCATAAGCTCTTCAGGGATATCCTCGCCCTTAACAAGCTTTGCAATAGCTTCCTTTATCATATCTTCCTCCTATAAAAAAATCCCACATAGTAATCATACAACACACAAATGTTGTATGACAACTATATGGAACTATTTTATATTTATATAGATACACTGTCAATCCAAAGTAAGCCCATTAGGTTATCTTTTTCAAAGATTTCATCAAATATAAAGGCCTCATATAAGACTTCCATATTCTCCTCTGAATACTCAACCTGTCTTGAGAAAACATGAATTACATCTAACTGATCTTCATGAGTAAAATTCCAACCCTTATCAATCCATTTAGCCATATCCATCTCTTTAATCACAAAGAAATTAGTAACTAACATCTTTGCCTTACTTAAAACGTCATGGTCATAAATTGCCTTAGCAAAATATCTAAAGACAAAATACTGTAAAAGGTTCTTATATTCATCCATACGCTCCTGAATAAGGGCAAAAAATCTCGAATTATAGGTATAATACTCTTCGATAGTTAAAGCCTCGTGGAACTTAAATACCACGTCTTTAATATCCCTTTCCCATTCCTCATTTAAAACTTCCATATCCTCGTAAGCATAAATGATACTTCTTATACCTTCAGTCTCAGATAGACTATCAAAACGTCCATCCTCGTATTCGCGATTAATAGACATGAGAGTGGTCTCAACATCTGACTGATCATAGCTCGAAATTAAGGCATTTAGGCCCTCATAATCGTCTTCGTTAATTAAGTCCTGCATCTTATCAGAAAGCTCTAATATGCACGCTAAACGCTCGTGTATAAGCAATTCCTTTTTCTCAAGGATCTTGAAAATGATATCACGTGCCGCAAAAATAATGTCTGCATATTCTTTATCAAATTCACTATCTTCTACAACTTCTTCATCTAGCTCGCTTTCAACTAAGCTGAATTTCTCATTAGCTGATAAAACAATTCTTGCCGCCTCTTCGCAGGCCAAACCAATACCTGATTCTTTATACTCCCCAAAATACTCGCTATATCTTGGAAATTGCGAACAGACAACACCTAAGTGTTCTTCACCTAATTCTGCATGGACCTTACAAAGTCCTGAGTCAAGCAATAATGGGCAATGTCCATTATTAAGCTTAAACATATGCTCTCCATCTTCGCTTGTTACTATGCTATTACGAATTGTCTCACCTAATTCCCCTTCAAGACTCATGTAATAGTCATAAGTTTCCTCGTCAATATCTATCTCCCATCCACCTACACAACAGTTATCATTACATCTATCTGTAATGCAATGAAAATCATTATAATAAAATGGAACCCTTAATCTCATAATTTATTTACCCTTATCTAATCTATAACTTAAGATTTCTCTCTAATCTCTGGTGAAGAGCCTTGATATGTTCTAGTTCTTCTCCATCTTCAATCTTACGGTCTGAATAATAGTATTCCACGCTGCCTCTTCCAACTAGTTCTTCTTCCTTTACAAGACCTGTGTTAATAATTGTTTCCCTTAGATGATTTGAAACACCTAAATTTCCATCTAACATTTCAATATCATTTGGGAATACCTTTGCAAATGTGTCTTTGAAATAATTAAAATGTGTGCATCCAAGCACTAATTGTGAGTAGTCAGCTAAATTATAATCTGCTAATGCATTGTGAATATAATTAAGGAGTCTATCTCCTGAAAATTCATCGTTTTGTGCTAGTCTAACAAGACCTGGCATTGGAACGACATCAACCTTATTCTCCAAATCATATTTCAAAATAAGATTCTTTAATTTCGGTTCTTTAGCTGTAACTGGTGTTGCCATAACCATAACTCTCTTATCCTTACAGTGGGCAACTGCCGGTTTAACAGCAGGTTCGATTCCAATTACTGGAATCTTATACTTATTACGAAGAGGTGTTATAGCTGCTGTTGTAGCTGTATTACAAGCAAGGACAATAACTTCACAACCCTTATCAACTAGAAATCCAACTGCATGATCAACTAATTTTCTTATCTCTTCAATGGACTTTTCTCCGTAAGGCACATGATCTGTGTCCGCGTAGAAATAGTAGTCCACCTCTGGTAAAACCTTCATACTTTGATGTAGAGTGGATAATCCACCTATACCAGAATCAAAAAAACCAACTTTCATACTTATGCCTCGTAATTCTTATTCGTACAAAAAGTGCGGGCAAAAAGCGCCGCACTTTAAATAGTCATATTTATTTATGAGATTTACTCATCTTTTCTATAATATACTAGTATCTTGTCTTTTACAACTTTAACTTTTTTAAGTCTTATCTTTCCTCTTAAAATCTCTTCCTGTAAGTTACTTACAAAATACTTATTAAGAAGATTAGCCACCTGCTTATTGGCTGAACGCTGCATAGCTGCTATAAACAAAAGAATTAAAAAAGCTACTAGCTTAAATGCTGTAGGAACTACAAACCACACATAAAGTGCTGTCTGTCTAGCTAAGGCATAAAAAGCCACTCCTAATATTACAACATAAATAACTGAGACAATATAAGCCTTTAACCAGTCTACAAGATTAAGTGCCTTTAATCGTCCAAATAGATTATGATAACTTCTTGATTCTTCAGAAGTAATAGATATTTTTAAAACTTCCATCAAAATACCTCTCTATCTTTCTTAAATATATTATCCCTCCCATAAAAAATATTAAAATAAGTTTTAACCGTCACTCAAAACATCTTCCACATATCTAATTGATAAATCAAGAAAATTAGATATTTCATAGTCTGGAACCCCATTATCATGAAGGATAAATACTAGTTCTTCAATGGTTGTTCCCTTTCTTCTCTCAGTAATAATAAAATGTTTTACCTGAGTTTCATCCATTTTCATACTCATATACTTAAAACCTCCGACTTGTTACTTTGCTATATAAATGCAACTAAGTAAGAAACAAAGATTGTTTCTCTTATCTTATATAGACAATTCTAACCGGGTATTAAAACTGTCTTTTAAAATTCTTTTGGGAGAAAGAATTCTAAATCGTAATGTAGATATCAATCCGATTCACATTTGACTAATTATAACATATATACTATTAATAGTCAATTACACAAGGGGCGCAAAGCCCCGTAAATACTGGCTTTGTTACATTTTCTTAAATATAAATAAAGTCTCGAAAATGTGTCAATTACGTCGCTTTTTATCAAAAATTAAAGTTCATCACTAACAATTCTATCCAAAAGATAAACTCTATTAAAAGGAAATGAAAAATAATAGCCATCAATAAAGTCCTTAGTCTGACTTATAACAGACTTTGCCACCTTAATACCAACCTCTTCTCCCTCTTCCTTTGTCATGTCCTCTCGATACATGGAAATAATTTCATCAGTAACGTTAATTCCTGCCATTTCATTTTTCATAAAGCTAGCATTCTTAAGGCTTACTAAAGGCATTATCCCCGCTAATATCTTTGCCCTATCTCCCACAGCCTCTTTTATAGTCCTTAGCCTATCAATATCCTCTTTACTAAATATTGGTTGTGTAAAGAAAAATGTAGCGCCGGCCTCAAGCTTTTTAAGGACGCGATTTAGCTCTACCTTAAAATTACTTCTGCCCTGATTAATAGCACCACCAAAGACCATCTGGCTTTGATTAAACTGGTCGTAATTCATATCCTTAATGATATTCATAAGCCCCACAGAATCAAAGTTAAATACTGACTTTACGCTTGAACGAACAATTGATGGAATGGGATCTCCTGTAATCACAAGGAAATTCTTAATGTCATTAACATAAGCTCCAAGTAACTGAGATCTAATAGCAATTGCGTTCTTATCTCTGCAGCAAATGTGTGGCATAACGCACATTCCTGTCTCGATATTTACTTTATTAGCCACAAGAATGGAATCTGCTCTTGTTCTACCCGAAGGTGAATCAGGGAAAGTAAGCACATCCACACCCTTATTCTTTAAATAAAGAGCCGAAGAAATAAGCTTCTCATCATCTCCGTTTAGAGGAGGTGCAAGCTCAACAGCAATTAGCTTACCACTAGCCTGATTAGGCTTATTATAAAAGGCCGCATCAGTAACTGCTTCTTTCCTTGTCTCCTTAACCTTATTGTCATTATTACGAACTTTTCCATTAAAATCGAAGTCCTTAGCTATAGCCTTGATATGCTTTGGATTAGTACCACAACAGCCTCCAATAATATCAACGCCACAGTCAAGTAAGTTATCAATTCTTTCTTTAAAATAATCCACGTTCTGATTAAGGAAAACCATTCTACCGCTGACATTAGAAGGATAACCCACATTAGGAACTGCTATAAGTGGCTTAGTTATCATATAGCTAAGCTTCTTTATAATTGCCTCCATGTGACTAGGTCCAACCCCACAATTAAAGCCTGTTGCAAAGATCTCCTCGCAGTTGTTTGCATCCTCTAATAAATGTCTTGCAGAAAGGCCAGCATTACTATATCCATACTGATTAACGGAAAAACTTACTAAAACCTCACCATGTTTACTAGCAAGCTTAATAGCCTCCATTATGTAATCTAGGCTATCAAAGGTCTCAAAATCAAAGATTTCAACCCCTTCTTCAATAAAGGCAGAAACTATCTCAAGATACTCCTTTGTAAGCATCTCTCTATCCATTAAGTCACTAAATGGGATAGGCCCTATGGATGCTGCTAAAAATGTATCGCTAGCGCCAAGCTCATCTTCCTTATTAGCTTCTTTCTTCGCTAATTTAATAGCTGTTCTAGCATTAGAAATAGCAGCTCTTATATAGTCCTTAACCCTATCTATACTTGTATCAAGGCTTATGCTATTACATGCAAAGGTGTTAGTTCTAATAAGCTTAGCACCAGCCTCTATATATTCTTTATGGATATTAATTACCCTATCTTTATTAGTTATATTGGCAAATTCTGGTAATTCATTAGTATCAAAAAGATTGTTATAATATGTACCAAAAGCGCCATCTATCATTAATCGATTATCTTTTAAAAAAGCTTTTAAATTCATAAATTCCTTACCTAATAACCCCCGATTTTAAAGGATAAACACTGTGTTTGAGTATAACATATTACTTTCAATTTTTGTTAATAAAAATTTAATGTATAGGAATAAGTACAAAAGCGATTCGTTTTGATAGAAATACCCCCCTTTTGGAGTGAACAAGAATTTTTAATACTATGTTAATATTCTCTTGTAAGAAAGAAACAAGACTGTGTATAAATTAAGATCGTGACACAGTATTATATAGGTTTACGTTGATGAAAAGTTGGGAGGCCTTTTATTAACAAAAAGTAAAATAAAAAAGAAGCTAGTAATGATAGGAGGGAGACCTATTGATGCCTGGCTTCTTTTTTATTGCAAATATTTTTAAAGAAAATTTTACCCCGCGCAAAGCTAACGCTTACGCGGGGTATTACTTATTAAATCTGCTATTATCCTACTTTAATTCAGATGTACAATGTGGGCAACGTGTTGCCTTAATTGAAATCTTACTAAAGCAGTATGGACACTCCTTCTCTGTTGGGTCCTTAACTTCTTCCTTCTTACCAAGACTTGTAAGCTTATTAATAGCCTTAACCATAACAAAGATACAAAAAGCCATAATAATGAAGTTTACAACCTGTGTTAAGAAATCACCCCATAAAAGATACTGAGCATTCTCACCTGTGCCAGACCATGGTAAATGAATCTTACCACCAAAGCTAGCACCACCAATTGAGTTGATTAATGGATTGATGAAATCAGTTGTAAGGGCTGTTACAATGCTACCAAATGCAGCACCAATAATAACGCCGACTGCCATATCCATTACATTTCCCTTAAGAGCGAATTCCTTGAATTCTTTAAAGAATTTTTTCATATGATAATCCTCCCCAATTCATAGATTTATTCTTGATATTATTCTAGAAAACTTTCTAAAACACTTCTAGAATTTATTTTAGTTTATTTCATTAAAATTGGCAATAGAAAAATCAATCTTATGACAATTCTCCCTTACTAATGCCCTAGATTAGCAATATTGCTCTATGTAATAATCAGAAGCATCCTTAATGGCATCAATATCATCTAAATTAGACTTATCAAATACGCCAATAGTTTTAAAGCCTGCGGATTTTGCTGCATTTATAGCAACATATAAATCTTCAAATACAAGACAATCACAAATATCTGCTCCAATACGCTTTGCCGCCTCTATATAGACATCAGGAAATTCCTTACCTCTATTAACTTCCTTAGTCTGTACAAAGACATCAAAGAAGTCATAAATGCCGTTTCTAATTAAGCAATCCTTATAAAGTACCTCATCTGAAGAGGTAGCCACTGCAAGCTTAATATTTAAGTCCTTCATCTTCTTAAGTAAATCAAAGGCGCCAGGCTTTAGCATAATGTCCTCTCTATAGGCCTTAATTGCCATGCCATACCATTCATTTACTATGTCTTTTGGATTTTCCTCTAAATTGTATCTCTCAACTGTATAAACTGCACCAGATTCAAAATTATGCTTTTTAATTTCAATGGCATATTCCTCTGTCATAGGAATATTTCTTTTCTTTAAAAATTCCTCATCCACCTTTGTCCAAACATCAGAAGAATCTAGTAAAGTTCCATCTAAATCAAAAATGGCATAATTGTATTTATATAAATCTTCGTAATTCATAAATCTAATTTCCTTTCAAGCCTAGTCTATTGTCAAAAAAGGCGCCAAAAATGGCGCCTAACTAAACTTTCTTTTAATTATTCAGCCTGACTAGTTGACTCTTGTGATTCTTCTGTTGATTCCTCGCTTGTATCAGAATCCTCTGAATCTGTGCTTGAAGAACTTGAGCTTGAACTATACATCTTAATTCTATTATGAATATTAGTAAAGCTCATAGCCTCCATAACAGGGCTAATAACCTCGTTATACTTCTGGCTTAGAATTGTTGATCTAATCTCATCTTCATCATAATCAGTAGAACTATCCTCTGTTGACTCTGTTGAATCTGTAGATTCTGTTGAATCGGTTGTCTCAGTAGAATCGGTTGTCTCAGTAGAATCACTAGACTCTGTATCTTCACTTGAATAGTTTTCCTCAATGTAAGCAGCTACTTCTTCATCAGTTGCAGCAAGTTCTTCCTGTAACTGCTCAAGATAGCTCTGAGCCTCTAAAACTTCAAGAATATATGACTTGATATTTGAAAGGCTAGCATTGTCGCCGTAAAGTGACTTAACATATTCCTTAACGGACATGCTATTAGACTCTGCTGTTGATGTAATATTTTCAACAAATTCATTGTAGTCATCATCAGCTGTTGTATACTCATAACCAGCTTCATCTGCTAACTGAAGTAAAGCCTTATATTCCTTAATTGTATCAACTGTCTGTGATGCGAAATAATCATACCATGTGTAATCATCAGAATATGTCTGAGCCTTATCCTTCTTTGAAGAACTATAGCCTAAGTAATTCTCATAATAATCAAGATATGTCATGTCGCTATAAAGTGTAGTATTAAATAATGTGGACTTAGTCATGCCGTAATAGAAATCAAATTCGATTTCGCTTACATTTTCATTATTAACCTTAATAAACTGTGTATGAATTCTATAGTATCTTAAAGAAAATGCAGCAACACCGCTAATTACAATAATTGCCACGAGGCATAAGGCAACGATTTTTGCAATAAATTTATTACGCTTTGCCTTACGTTCCTCTTCCTTTCTTTTAGCTACCTTCTTGTCATACTTAGTAACGACTTTTCCAGTATTTTCATTACTTTCCTGTTTCTTTCCCATTTTTTAGAAACCTCCATAAATTATTCTATACCTAGCTCTTCTTTAAGTTCGTCAAGTTCAAGCATCCAAACATGTGAGCTTGCATCACTTGGCATTCTTAAATCTCCCCTTGGTGATACTGCTACAGAACCAACCTTAGGTCCATCTGGTAAACAAGAACGCTTAAACTGCTGAGCAAAGAATCTCCAAGTAAAGGTACGAAGCCATTTGTAGATTATAGCATCCGAATATGTATTTTCTTTGATTTCCTCTGCAAAAGCTAGCTTTGCAATTCTAAATAATTTCTTTGGTGTCATGCCAAATCTTAACATGTGATAAAGGAAGAAATCATGTAACTCATAAGGGCCTACTAAATCCTCAGTTTTTTGAGCAATCTTGCCATCCTTATCTGGTGGTAAAAGCTCTGGAGATACTGGTGTATCAAGTACATCAAGTAAGACTCTAGATAATTCCTCTTCCTTACATGTATCAGCATAAAATCTAACCAAATGTCTTACCAAAGTCTTAGGTATAGATACATTTACAGCATACATAGACATGTGATCGCCGTTGTATGTAGCCCAACCAAGAGCTAACTCTGATAAATCCCCTGTACCTATTACAAGACCTGCTGTTTGATTAGCAATATCCATTAAAAGCTGTGTACGCTCTCTTGCCTGACTGTTCTCATAAGTGACATCATGCACTGACTCATCGTGATTAATATCATGAAAATGTTGTCTAACAGCATCTACAATACTAATCTCCCTTAAAGAACAACCTAGCTTCTTTGTAAGTAAAACTGCATTAGAATAAGTTCTATCAGTTGTACCAAATCCAGGCATTGTTACACAAGTAATGCCCTTTCTATCTAAACCTAATAAATCAAAGGCTCTTGCAGTAACAAGTAATGCAAGTGTAGAATCAAGGCCACCTGAAATACCAATAACCGCTGACTTAGAATGAGTATGTTCTAATCTCTTCTTTAAGCCATATGACTGAATATTTAAGATTTCCTCACATCTTGCATCTCTCTCCTCCTTATCAGAAGGTACGAAAGGTGCCTTATCATAAAATCTATTAAGCTCTAAATCTAATTTTCTAATTTCATCAAGATTAATTATAGCTGCAAAATCTGCTGATCTATCCTCATTTGCTCTAAAGGTAGACATTCTGCGTCTTTCAGCAACTAACTTTTCAACATCAATATCAGCATAGATGCTCTCACCGCTAAAACGCTTTGACTCTGCGAGCACGCTACCATTTTCAGCAATAATATTATGACCTGAGAAGACAATATCCTGAGTGGATTCGCCCTCACCTGCACTTGTGTAAACATAAGCGCAAAGAAGTCTAGCTGAAGTACTTGATACAAGGCTCTTTCTATAGTTTGCCTTGCCAATAAGCTCGTTACTTGCCGAAGCATTGACAATTAAAGATGCCCCCTGCACTGTAACCATAGATGTACTTGGTGGGTTAACTGTCCATAAATCCTCGCAAATTTCAACGCCTACGATTAAGTCCTCGAAATTTGAAAATTTATAGCAAAGTTCATTTGAAAAAGGAATGTAGTCCTCACCAAATTCTATAAAACCCCCTTTAACAGGACCCGGATTAAACCATCTTGCCTCATAGAATTCCCCATAGTTTGGAATATGCTTTTTTGTTGTAAAGCCGCGAATTTCTCCATCCTTTACTGCTGCCACAACATTATAAAGCTTAGACTTTACCTGTAATGGAAGTCCAATAAAGAAAAGAGTTCCAGAAAATTCACTAGAATATTCCTTTAACTCTACTAAAGCCTTTTTAGCCTCATCTAATAGCTTTTTTTGTAAAAATAAATCATTACAAGTATAGCCAGTTAAAACTAGCTCTGGAAAAGAAACGATAGCTGCACCCTTGTCATAAGCTTCCTTCATTAAGACCTTAACTGCCTCAAGATTTGCTCTAACATCCGCTACTGTTACCTTAGGAGTCATACTTGCAACTCTTACAAAACCATCTTTCATTAAAGAAACTCCTTATTCACTAAGATTTTCAGGCATTGCACAAGAAACTCTTAAAACTCTGTGTCCGTCAAGTAATTTGTTCTCAAGTCTGTAGAAAGATACAACCTTTGTTATACGATTGTCCTTTGAAACTAACTCATGCTGATAACAAACATATCTCTTTTCAATAAACTGTTCTCTAAATTCCTGAATTAAAGACTCATATTCTACATCAGGTACTAAGTTCTTAAAACTAATCTTTCCGTCCTTAATATCTTCCTCTGTGTAACCTAAAACTTCTGTAAATCTCTCATCGATATCAAGAATTCTACCGCTTCTCATAAGAATTGAGAAACATACGTAAGGTACTGCTATCATTGAATCTGCCATAAAAATCCTACCTTTCTATATAGCCACCCCGAAAATTCGAGGTGGCCAATCACTATACTTAACTAAATAATAAGCTAAATCAGGCATATTATCTAGTCTAATATTATATTTTACAAATATTTTTAGAAAAAATTTACTTCTGAAGTGAAGCTAATCTCTCCTTAACCTGCTCAAGCATAGCACTATACTTAGCAAGCTTTTCCTTCTCTTCGTTAATCTTGCTTTCTGGAGCCTTAGATACGAACTTCTCATTATTTAACATACCGTTACAACGAGCGATTTCGCCGTTAAGCTTCTTCTCTTCCTTAGATAATCTCTCGATTTCCTTATCAATATCTACTAATTCAGCAAATGGAATGTAGATTACTGCATCTGGAATAACTGTTGAAACAGCATCTTCAGAGATTCCTGTCTTATCTTCCTGAATATGTACTTCTGAAGCGTAAGCAAGAGTTGCAAAGAAAGCGTTAGCATTTGCAAATGTATCTCTAACCCAAGCATCCTCAGATACAACATAAACTGCTGCCTTTCTACTTGGAGCTACATTCATCTCAGCTCTTAAGTTACGGATATTTCTAACTGCAACCTTAATAGCCTCAATAGCCTTCTCTTCATCAGCGAAGTTAAACTTCTCATCATATACAGGCCAGCTACTAATCATAATAGATTCTTCTTCATCCTGAATATTGCAGAAGATTTCCTCTGTAATAAATGGCATATATGGGTGAAGTAACTTTAAGGCATCAATTAATACCTTCTTTAAAGTCCAAATAGCTGCAACCTTTGTTGTATCTTCATCGTTATAAAGTCTTGGCTTAACCATTTCAATATACCAGTCACAGAACTCTTCCCATAAGAAGTTGTTAATCTTATCTACAGCGATACCCATTTCATACTTCTCTAAGTTGTCTGTAACTTCTGTTACTAAGTTGTTAAGCTTAGATAAAATCCACTTATCAGCTGATGTTAAGTTAGCTGGAATTTCATCTGTTGCCTTAACCTTATTATCTGGATCATTCATCATGATAAATCTTGATGCGTTCCAAACCTTATTAGCAAAGTTTCTAGAAGCTTCAACTCTCTCATCGTAGTAACGCATATCATTACCAGGAGCATTACCTGTAATAAGTGTGTAACGAAGAGCATCAGCACCGTACTTTTCAATAACTTCAAGTGGATCTACACCATTTCCTAAAGACTTACTCATCTTACGACCCTGTGAATCACGAACAAGACCGTGGAATAATACCTTATCAAATGGCTTCTTACCCATCTGCTCATAACCAGAGAAAATCATTCTAATTACCCAGAAGAAGATAATATCGTAACCTGTAACTAATACGTTAGTAGGGTAGAAATAATCAAGTTCTTCTGTCTTTTCTGGCCAACCAAGTGTTGAGAATGGCCAAAGAGCTGATGAGAACCAAGTATCAAGTGTATCAGGATCCTGAGTCATGTGACCACCACACTTAGGACAAGTACAAACCTCATCCTTTGAAACTACCATTTCACCGCACTCATCACAGTAATATGCTGGAATTCTATGACCCCACCATAACTGTCTTGAAATACACCAGTCCTTAATATTATCTGTCCAGTTGTAGAAAGTCTTATCCATAGAAGCTGGAATTAACTGAATGTCACCATTCTTAACGCCTTCTACTGCTGGCTTAATAAGATCTTCCATCTTAACGAACCACTGCTGCTTAATCATAGGCTCAACAGTTGTCTTACATCTATCATGTGTACCAACGTTATGAACGTGGTCTTCAACTCTAACTAAAAGACCTTCTGCCTCTAAATCAGCAACCATAGCCTTTCTAGCTTCGTATCTATCCATACCCTTATACTTGCCTTCAACCTTGATTGTAGCATCATCATTAAGGATATTAATCTCTGGTAAATTGTGTCTCTTACCAACTTCAAAATCGTTAGGGTCATGGGCTGGAGTAATCTTAACAACACCAGTACCAAATTCCATATCAACGTATTCATCAGCAATAATAGGAATTGTTCTATCTGTAAGTGGAAGCTTAACTTCCTTACCAACAAGGTCTGTATATCTCTCATCCTTAGGATTTACTGCAAGTGCGCTATCACCAAGTAATGTTTCAGGTCTTGTTGTTGCAATTTCAACGCATCTGTCTTCACCAACTACTGGATAGTTAATGTGCCAGAAATGTCCTGCCTGCTCCTCATGCTCAACTTCAGCATCAGAAATAGATGTATTACATACTGGGCACCAGTTAATGATTCTTGAACCCTTATAAATAAGGCCTTTCTCATATAACTTAATGAAAACTTCCTGAACGGCATTAGAACAGCCCTCATCCATTGTGAATCTTTCTCTGTCCCAATCACATGAAGAACCAATCTTCTTTAACTGGCTTGTAATTGTTCCGCCGTATTCCTTCTTCCATTCCCAAGTTCTTTTAAGGAAACCTTCTCTACCAAGCTCGTGCTTATCAATACCCTCATCCTTTAAGGCATTAGTAACCTTAACTTCTGTTGAAATTGAAGCATGATCAGTACCAGGAACCCATAAAGCTTCAAAGCCCTGCATTCTCTTAAATCTAATTAAAATGTCCTGCATTGTGTTATCAAGGGCATGACCCATATGTAACTTACCTGTAATATTTGGAGGTGGCATTACAATTGTAAATGGTTTCTTACTCCTATCAACTTCTGCATGGAAATACTTCTTATCTAACCACTTCTGATATGTTCTATCTTCAATATCAGCTGGGTTATAAGTCTTTGCTAATTCTTTACTCATACTTTACTCCTTCAAAATAATAAATAATAAGAAAACGCCCTCTGCGGGCATTTGCTCGCAAAGGGCGTATTAAACGCGGTACCACCTTTGATTATACTCATTAAATTCTGTAACGGGAATTCCCGGTAAGACTTAAGTCATCTAGTCTGCTTTTGAAAATGTATCTCTTAATCAAAAGAGCCTAAAAGGTTCTCGGTCTTACTGCAAGAAAGCTACCTTCCACTAATCTTTACCAAAAATATCTTCCAGCCAATGTAAACAAAGGATACTTCTCTCTGTTGGCTACTAGTTAGCTTACTCCTCTTTCTTATAGCATAAATATTAAATTGACATAGTAAAGCGGACATTCGGAATCCGCTTCGCTACTTCCTCATGAACGCAGTGGCACTTTGTGCCACCTGTCAGAAGGGGACTTTAACCCCTTCTGACACTAGTAAGCTTTATACCCCGCTTAAAGCTTACGCTTTTGAAGCGGGGAATTGCTTACACTGCGTTCAAAATCTTGTTCAAAATATGTACTTTCTAATAATAATATGCCATAAGTAAAAAATCAAGCCTAAATATTAGCTAGTAAGCTAGTTACTAGCCTTAATCCCAATATCCTAGCTCCACGCCCTTTTTATAAATAGCTAGAGCCTGACTATAATAGCCATAGGCATTAAAATGTGTCCAGTCATATCTTAGCTGACTTGAGATTTTTCCATACTCATAGCCTTCGCAATCTTCTTCCGTCTCTTCCAAACCGCAATCGCTAAGGCCATTTTCAATTAAATAAAGTCTTGTATTAAGGAAGTGATCCCCATAGGCTTTTGATAATGCATTCTCCCATTCTGTAGACATAAGTCCTCTTGGATTACCCTGGGCATCCACATCTGTTTCCCACCATTCAGCAATACTATCCCCTGGGTCATCAGTATCCCCTACAATAATGTAGTAATCACAGTTATTTGCAACAATCATAGAATCTATCTGGGCTATTAAATCATCATAATCTTCCCAGCCGCCGTTACTTCCGACTTCTATAACTAAAATATCTCCAGCTGTTTCTACGGCTGCAGCAGTTTTTACAACACTACCCTTCTCAAGGCTCACAGGTATTGAATCTCTTAAAACGCTAGCACTTATCTCATCTCCATCTGCATAAAGATAAGAAAAACCATCATCTAGACTATAAAACTTCTCTAGATAAATGTTACCCACATCGTCTAATAAAACCTTAAATCTTAGGCCTTCAATATAGACGATATCACTTTCATGCATATAACTTGAACAGCCATAGCCATTGT
Source organism: Lachnospira sp. (assembly GCF_016290755.1). Taxonomy (NCBI): domain Bacteria; kingdom Bacillati; phylum Bacillota; class Clostridia; order Lachnospirales; family Lachnospiraceae; genus Lachnospira; species Lachnospira sp. The sequence goes on along the minus strand of NZ_JAEEVD010000021.1, from coordinate 23,149 downwards.
AGTCATTCATATAAACTAGGCCACCATCTTCTGTAACGATATTTACCCTAACAGGTTCATCTCCTACAATAACGTCTCTATCAAGATACATGGAAATTCCGCCCTCTCTTAGGGCAATTTCATAGGAAGTCTCACCAATTCTACCTAGGTTATTCACCTTAAGACCAGTTAAATAGCCCACGGTATCAGAAGATGCAAGACCAGTAACGTCATAGTAATTACCATCAAGTTCTACAACTCCACCAATCTCATCACCGATACCTTCCGTCATTGAGTCTCCCCAAAAAGTTATTGCACGTAGCAAACCGTCATAGACCGTTAAATCAGGATTAACAGCTCTCTCGGTCTCAGATTCTTTTTCAATAATTGAAGACCAATCAATACTTGTAGTTTCCTCATCGTCGGCGCCGTATACATTCTCTATGTCATTGTCATTATTCTTTGCTCGTTTAATAAGGCCATAAGCTGCAATAGATAAAATCACTACTACAACCATGACTATGCTAAAACCCACTTTTAATTTCTTTAACATAAGCTACCTCTTTTCTACCTTCATTATAAACAATCTTGGCAAAATAACAAGTTTATTATCTTAATTACAGATTTTGTGCTATACTTAAAGTAACTTAAATTCACAATTAAAAATTAAAATTTAAGATATCTAGAGGAGGATTTTTATATGGAGACAAGACCTTATGTTCCTTGGGATTTAATTGGCGACTTCATGAGAGATGCCTTTGTGGCAGTTGGGGTACCAAAGGATGATGCTAAAATTTGCGCAGACGTCCTTATGGAAAGTGACCGCAGAGGTATTGAAAGTCATGGTTGCAACCGCTTTAAGCCAATTTACATTGACAGAATCAATGCAGGCATTCAAAATCCCGTAACTAATTACGAAGTTATTAAAGATACGGCAACCACAGTAGTTGCTGATGCCCACGATGGTATGGGAATGGTGGCTTCTTATAAAATGATGAAAAGCCTTATAGAAAAGGCTAAAACATACGGTATGGCCGCCGGTGCTATTAGAAACTCAACCCACTACGGTATCGCTGGTTACTGGGCTATGATGGCTTCTAAAGAAAATATGATTGGCATTACCGGTACTAATGCAAGACCTTCCATTGCACCAACCTTTGGTGTTGAAAATATGCTAGGTACTAATCCCCTTACCTTTGCTATGCCAACAAATGAGGAATTCCCATTTGTTCTAGACTGTGCAACTTCTATTACTCAAAGAGGTAAGATTGAGTTTTATGCTAGATCAGGTAAGGACACACCAGCTGGTATGGTTATAGGTAAAGATGGTGAGGCTAAAACAAATAGTAGCGAAATCCTAGTGGACTTAACTAAGGGAGAAGCTGCCCTTGCCCCACTTGGTGGAATCGGAGAAGAACTTGCAGGTTACAAGGGTTATGGCTACGCTACAATTGTAGAGATTTTATCTGCTGCCCTAGCTTCTGGTAACTTCCTAAAAGCTCTTTCAGGTATTGATGCAAATGGCAATAAAGGCCCATATCATCTTGGCCATTTCTTTATTGTTATTAACCCTGATTTCTTCTGCGGTGCTGAAGACTTTAAAAAGATTACAACTGAGATTCTAAAGGAACTTCGTGCTTCACAAAAAGCCCCAGGCCAAGATAGAATCTATACTGCCGGTGAAAAAGAATGGCTAGTATGGCAGGAGCGAAAGGAAAAAGGTGTTCCAGTAGGTGAAGCTGTTCAGAAGGAATTTATTGAAATTAGGGATAAGTATAACTTACCTTACACATTCCCTTTTGAATAAAATTTACAAGGCTAATTTTGAATAAAATTTACCAAAAGCAGGTGCTAGAAAATTCTAACACCTGCTTTTTTGATTTCTTATATATATCTATTTTTTCTATAAAGATAGCCACAATTAAGGCTTATATAGTCATATAGGCAGACATCTTACAAACTCCTGCTGCCCCAGCCTCTATACAAAGTTCTTCATTAGAAATCTTTATTCCACCAATGGCATAAACTGGCATCTTAGCCTCAGTCACAACTTCTCTTAAAAAGTCAAGACCTCTTCCCTTTAGTCCCTTCTTACAATCGGTTTCAAAGATATGACCTGCAAAGACATAATCAAAGCCTGCCTCATTACAAAGCCTAATATCTTCTAGAGAATGCACGCTAGTACCAATACTATCAAAAAAGGGACGAATAATTCTTAAGTCCTTTATTTTCATAAATTCCCCGAAGGATAAATGAATATTTCTAACACCAAGGACCTTAGCTGCTTCTATATTATTATGAAGATAAAGACTAGTTTTATTATAAGATTCTTTCCCGTTTTGGGAATTTCCCATATCAAAAACTAATTCCTTCACCTTTCTTGCAAGTTCTAAATATTCCTCTTTAGTTAGGTCCTTTTCTCTTAAGATAAGCATATCAGGAGAATCTTTCATATTTATTACATGTCCTATTTGTTCAAAAAAATCTCCTGTGACTAAATGTCTATTAGTTACACAAATTCTTTTATACATAAATGTAATCGTTTAGTACCGGCTGCAAGCCTTCACTTGCCATATCGTCATACATTTGGTCAAAGCTTCTTCTATCTGAAATATCAAACTGCTCATCACCGCATTCTTCATTCTCTGATACAGCCTCTTGCTGCAACGCTTTAATACTCTCCTTCTTATCAAAATCGCTAGACTTGCTTTCCTTTTCTTCCTCTTCTTTGTAGGCCTCGTATTTCTCCTCATGATCTCCAATACCAGTAGACACTCCAGCAGAAATCTTTGTAGCACAAATCTTTGCAATACCATCGCGGAAGTGTTTCTCTTCTCTTGAAGAAACAGTAATTCCAACGTATGGTAAGAAAATTCTATAGGCACATAGAATCTGGCAAAGCTCAGTTTCATGCACATCAAGAGGGTTAATCTTATCGTTATTAACAATAGGACGAAGTCTTGGACAGGATAGTGAATACTCTACGTGAGGGTATTTTCTAGCTAGGAAATATAGGTGAAGGGCTGAGGCTAGGGCATCTTCTCTAAAGTTTGTTAGACCTAGGAGGGCTGAGAAAGCCACACCTCTCATGCCACCAAGAATTGCTCTTTCCTGTGCCTGAAATCTATATGGAAAGATTCTTTTATTTCCAAGCAAATGTAGGGTCTCATACTTATCTGGATTATAGGTCTCCTGAAAAACTGTTACGTAATCTGCGCCACACTCATGTAAATACTTATAATCGTTGACATTAACAGGGTAGATTTCAAGGCCTACGTTTTTGAAATATTTTCTTGCAAGCTTACAAGCCTCACCGATATATTTAACGTCACTATAAACAGGAGATTCTCCAGTTAAAATAAGGATTTCTTCAATACCTGACTTAGAGATAACTTCCATTTCATGTCGTATTTCTTCAAAAGACATCTTCTTACGCTTAATGTCGTTATAACAGTTAAAACCACAGTAAACGCAGTAGTTATCGCAGTAATTTGCAATATAGAGCGGAGTGAAGAGATAAACAGTGTTGCCAAAATGTTTCGCTGTCTCTATCTTTGCTCTAGCCGCCATCTTTTCAATATGCTTTTTAGCTGCAGGAGAAAGTAGGGCCTTGAAGTCTTCAATACTTGGAGTCTTAGCTGCAAGGGCGCGGTAAACATCTGCATCTGTATAAGAATCCCAATCTATATCCTTTAAGTTTTCTAAGACCTTATCCTGAATGTCTGATTCAAGCTGGTCCATGTTTGGTAAGAATTTCATATGATCAATTCTTACTGACTTATTATTTTCTATTTCATGCTTTCTTTTTAGGGCAGCTTCAGATAACTTATCTGAATCCACTAAAAATTCATTTTCCATTTTTATCCTTCTTTCTTAATTTAAGCTAGTTTGTAATCTAGTCTCTTAAAAATCCTGTTAATGGGTCCATGCTCTCAGAACCTCTTGTTAAGACTCTTCCAAGTCCTGCAAGATAGGCACTTCTTCCGGCCTCGATTGCATTTTTAAAAGCTGTTGCCATCATTGGAATATCCTTAGCTGTTGCAATAGCTGTGTTACACATAATTGCAGAAGCACCCATTTCCATGGCTGCACAGGCTTCTGATGGCTTACCAATACCTGCATCAACAATGATTGGTAAATCAATTTCGTCAATTAAAATCTGGATAAAATCCTTTGTTGCAAGACCTCTGTTAGAACCAATTGGTGAGGCAAGTGGCATAACTGCGGCTGCGCCAACATTTTCTAATTCTCTTGCAGCATAAAGGTCTGGATACATATAAGGAAGTACTACAAAACCTTCCTTAGCTAGAATCTCAGTAGCTTTGATAGTTTCGTTGTTATCAGGTAGGAGGTACTTAGAATCCTTCATAATCTCTACCTTTACAAAATCTCCGCCACCAAGTTCTCTTGATAGATGGGCAATTCTAACGGCTTCACTCGCATCTCTTGCCCCTGATGTATTTGGAAGTAATGTGACATTTTCAGGCACATAATCCATGATATTCTCTGAATCTTTAGTGTTTGCACGTCTAACTGCAAGAGTGATAATCTCAGCTCCTGCATTCTCAACTGCTGCCTTAATAAGCTCAAGGTTATACTTTCCTGAACCTAAGATAAATCGAGAGTTAAACTCTCTTCCGCCTAATACTAATTTGTCCTCTTTATTCAAAATCTTTTCCTCCCTTAAATACCGATTTAAACCCGGTTAAATTCTTCATTTAAAGTGGGACTAATCAGCCCCCACCCATAAATGAAACTACTTCCACAACATCGCCATCTTTTAAAGTTGTCTTATCATAGAATTCTTTTTTAAGAATCTCTAGGTTGTATTCAATAACATAGCTGTTATCCTTAAACTCTAGTTCTCTAACAACTTCTAAAAGATTGCGACCAGCCGCCTCAAGGCTTTGTCCGTTAATCTTTACCATCTTTTCCTCCCTTTCTTAAGCACGTAATTAGTGCTTGCTACAATGTTCACGCTCTAACCCCAAAATTTAAAAGGGAATTTCAGCGCAACAAAAAAGCATCGCTAAACTAAGAGATAATCTCCTAGTCTAGCGACGCCTGTAATTTCCTAATTCTAGTCAAGGTGGTGTCCCCAATGACTAGCTATTTAATTAGTGCTTGCATCAACTGCAATCACTTTTAAAGAGTAACACTTTAAATTAGTGCTGTCAATTCTTTAATTAACATAAACCGCTGAATTTCTCTACTTTTTTTGGATGTATCTCATGCTCTCCAATGATCTTTTCCATCCAAACCATGTCATACCATTCATCAAATTTATAACCACTCTGCTTAAACTCAGCATTAATTCTATAGCCCAAGGCCTTGTGAAAATCAATAGAGGCATTAGTTAGATGCTTTGATGGGTGCTTTGTTGCGGCAATGCAGGAATAGAGGTTTTTGATATTCATTTTCTTAAGGCATTCCTCCATCTTTAAGTAAAGCTTAGAGCCTATGCCCTTTCCTCTAATATCTTCCTTTAAATAAATTGTCATCTCTACGCACCAGTCATAAGCTTCTCTTACATTATAGGCATGAGCATAGCTGTAGCCTACAATCTTTCCATCTATTTCTGCCACAAGGTATGGGTACTTTGCTGTAATAGCAAGAATTCTTTCTTTAAACTCCTCCACACTTGGAATCTGTGTTTCAAATGTTATCGCAGTATTCTCTACATAATATCCATATATTTCTAATAGGTCTTTAGCGTCATCTAGCTTGACTTCTCTAATAATCATTTTATGAATCCTTCCTGTAAATTTACATTCTCTCATATTTCCTGCACAATCTCACAGCCTGCACAATTAGTGGAATTACCATCAATACCCAAACAATAGGCTCTGTTAAAATAACGCCCCAGTAGCCGCAGATCTTAATAAGCGTAAAGGTAAGAATTACTTTACCCACTAGCTCAATACTACTAGAGATTACAGGAGTAAGCTTATCTCCCAAGCCTTGTAGAGCATTTCTTGTAATTGTAATCATAGCTGTAACCCAGTAAAGTAGGGTATCCACCCTTAAATAAAGACTAGCTGTGTTAATTACTTCCTTATTATCTGAGCTAATTAGTATCTTTACAAGAGTTGGAACAATTGTATAGGCAATAATCACAATAAATATACACCATATCCAGCCTAGAAGTATAGCACTTTTTAGGCCCTTTACGATTCTTTTATACTGCTTTGCTCCAAGATTTTGTCCGCAGAAAGTAGCCATAGTTTGACCAAGTACTGTAAACATCATCATGAAAAGCTCTGTAAGTCTTCTTGCTGTTGTATGGGCAAGAATAATATTCTGTCCAAAAGAATTAATAGCGCTTTGCATTGTAACGCTACCTATATTAATAAGAGAGTTCATAAAGCCCATTGAAAGACCTGTGGAAAGCAGCTTATTATCAAGGCTTGACTCCCTTTTAAAATCAGTCCTACTAACCCTTAAAATCTCATATTTCTTCACCATATAGAGGGCACAAAGCACCATTGCTATTCCCTGGGAAAGTACAGTTGCAATGGCCGCACCACGTACACCTAGGGGAATTATTTTCATAAAGAAAATGTCAGCACCTATATTAAGTGTTACTGAAAATAGCAAGAAATAAAGTGGTGTTATAGAATCACCAATAGCTCTTAAAAGGGCTGCGCAGACGTTATATAACATAAGTAGGGTCATTCCTAAGAATACTATGAAAATGTAATTATAGGCCTCTGTTAAAAGGTCTGCCGGTGTATTTAATACTATAAGTAAGGGTTTTAAAAATACTAACACTAAAACTGTAAGTACAATAGAAATTGTAATTCCAAGTCTAATGGAACTTGCCACAGTTTTCTTTAAATAGTTAATATCCTTAGCGCCAAAATATTGAGCTGCAATAACAGCAAAGCCATTAGTTAGACCATTTAAAAATCCTACTATCATAGTGTTAATAGAATTAGTTGATCCAACGGCTGCAAGGGGCGATTCTCCTAGCACGTAGCCTATAATCTTAGTATCTACCAAGTTATAAGTCATCTGAAGTAACATACTAAAAAATACAGGTACGGCAAAAGCAATAATAAGCTTAAATATATTGCCCTTTGTTAAGTCTTTCATAAATGTCTCCTAGTTTCTCTTTAATTTTCCTTTATAAAAATGAATGCAAGAAGTAAAAACTTCTTGCATCATAATTAATAATTATTCAATTGAAAGGTATGCATCTAATATCTCTGACACATCATCGAAATCAGAATCTGTAACTACTGCAATCTCTCCATATAGAAGCTTTCTTGCTGCAAGTAACATTCTACTATCTGCTGATTTCATCTTTCTTAAGTCCTTAGCTCTTTCGTTCTTTATATTATATAGAGCTCTAATAAGATGCATTAACTGTAATGTATCTTGTGACTTAACCATTTCGTCATACTGCATTGGTGTAACCTTTTCATTAAGAAGCGGGTCTTTCTTACAATTCTTAGCACGTTCAATTAACTTCTTACATTCAGCCTTTGATATAACGTTTCTCATTGCCACTTTTGTATTCTTAACTGGACAATAGATAATTCCCTTAGCATCATATACTGGCTGAAGGAAATAATAATCACCTTTTACATCTTTAATTGGAGGTGTAGCAATCTGCTCAATCTGGCAAACTCCTACTACGCCATAACATACCTTATCTTCAACTTCAAACATAAAATTTCCTCCAAATCCGGGATATACATAAATCCATAAGTCAACATTATTAAGTATACAACATTTCATAATTTTTTTCAAAAGAAAATTATGTTTGGCCTATCTTCTGCTTATAATATTAAGTAAGAGCTTATGAAAATGCGTAAAGAAAAGCATCTAGCCTAACAATAATAAAAAGACACCTCTCATAACGAGAGATGCCTTACTTCCGAACTATTTAATTTAGCATTTCTTAAATCTACTAATTATTGTTAAATTAGAATAAATTAACGCTGCCAGCGATATTGCCATTAGCTACATAGTAGCAAGCATTATCTTCAGGCTTAAGATATAACTTAAGGTCGCTTGCAGAAATGTTCTGCTCCTTAAGGTCATCTAAAACTCTCTTCTCAAGAGTATCAAAATCAACCTGCTGATTTAAGTACTGAACAAATAATTCCTTCTTAACAGTTTTCTTTGCAGCTGATGTAGACTTTGTAGCTGTCTTAGCTGTTGTTGTCTTTGTGCTAGATGCTGTCTTCTTAGCTGTAGTCTTCTTTGTAGTAGATGCCTTAGTAGCTGTCTTCTTTGTTGCGGCTGCCTTAATCTCCTTTGGCTCTACCTTAACGTCTGCTGTCTTTGTTCCAAAAACACTACTAACCTGTACTGTGCTTGTTGTTGCCATGTTTTCTACCTCCTCATTAAATTAACATGCTAAAAATTTCTTTATAGATTCAACTGCCTGTGATTCATCATCACCCTCAGCCGAAATAACAACTTCAATTCCTGGCTTTAAACCAAAAGCCATAATACCCATAAGACTCTTAGCGTTAATACTCTTACCCTCACTAATGATTTCAATGTGACTGTTAAATGCACATGCTGCCTGAACAAGTTCAGCGATTGGATTCTTGTGCAACTTATCAATGTCGCCGACTAAAACATTTTCTTTCATGTCAAACTCCACCTAACTTTCAAAAATTTAAAAAATTCCAAATACGAATATACTCTAAACTCTCAATTAAGTCAACTATCGTTTAGCTATTAATATAATTTTTGTAAAATACGTCAATAGATAGATAGAATTCCTTGTCTTTATTGGTATTTTTTATTAAGATAATTTATCTTATCAAAATATAAAAATATAATAATACTAATTATTTGATAAATCAAGTATTAAATATGTATTATGTCCTTTTTTTACAAAAGATTTTTGCGAAATATTTTTCAAATATTTATTTAATCATTTAATTTTGACTTAAATTCGCGTATATAATCAGCGGAAACTTTACAATCATAAGCAGATGAATCTAAAAGCTTAATAAAATGAGAACCTACAATTGCACCATCAATAGTATCAACTAAGCTTTCAACATCTTCATAAGTTCTAATTCCAAAGCCCATCATTACTGGAATCTTGCTGACTGCTTTTACATTTTCCAAATACTCTCTAATCTCCTTATGGAAGTTTGCACCATTACCAGTAACTCCCATCTGGGAAACGCAATAAACAAATCCTCTTGCATTTTCTAAAATCATTGGAATTCTTTGTTTTGAAACTGGTGCTACAAGTTGAATTAAAATTGGGGCATTGTCGTATTTTGACAATTCATTTTTTAACTCATCCTGCTCTTCAAAAGGTAAATCTGGAATAATAAGTCCATCAACTCCTGACTCAATACAAGCCTTAACAAAATTCTCTACACCAAGATGATATACGTGATTGTAATACATCATAAAAAGAATCGCCTGCTCAACGCCTTCTGCTCTAATTTCCTTCATCATCTCAAAAGTCTTTGCAAGAGTTGCGCCGTTATTAATTGCTCTAAAGGAAGCATCCTGAATTACAGGGCCATCTGCTACTGGATCTGAAAATGGAATACCAAGTTCAATTACATCTACTCCTGCCTCCATGCTAGTTTTAATGATTTCCTTAGTCTTATCATAATTTGGAAGTCCAGCTGTAATATATGTTATAAAAGCCTTTTGATTATTGTCCTTTAAAGTCTTCATTCTCTCTTCAATTCTATTCATAATACACACTCCTTTAATGTCAAGATTCACTAAACTACATATTAGTCTCTTCGCCTCTAATATATTTCTGAATTGTATTAATATCCTTATCACCACGACCTGAAAGGCACATAACAATAATCTGATCTTCCTTCATTTCCTTAGCCATCTTAATTACGTGAGCAAGGGCATGAGCACTTTCAATAGCAGGTAAAATACCCTCTAATTCGTTTAATTCCATTAAGGCTTCCATACATTCCTTATCTGTAATAGAAACGTATTCAACTCTGCCGCTATCTCTTAAAAAGCTATGTTCTGGACCAACACCTGGGTAGTCAAGACCTGCGGATATAGAATGTGCTAAGTCGATGTTTCCATTTTCATCCTGAAGTAAATAAGTTCTCATACCATGGAGAGTTCCCATCTTTCCAAGAGCCATAGCAGAAGCATGCTTACCTGTTTCAATACCAAGGCCACCTGCCTCAACACCTACTAACTTAACATCCTTTTCTTCAATGAAATCTGCAAACATACCAATAGAGTTAGAACCACCACCAACGCAGGCAACTACTGCATCTGGAAGTCTACCTTCTTGCTCTAGGATCTGTTTTTTAGCTTCTACTGAAATTACCTTCTGGAATTCCTTAACCATCTTAGGATATGGGTATGGACCTACGGCTGAGCCAATAATATAAAATGTATCTTCAGCATTTTTAGCCCAAGATCTAATAGCTTCGTTTGTAGCATCCTTTAAGGTTCTGCTGCCAGTCTTAACAGCCTCAACCTTAGCTCCTAAAAGCTCCATTCTAAATACGTTAAGGGACTGTCTTTTTATATCCTCTTCGCCCATGTAAACTGTACATTCCATGTTAAAAAGAGCTGCACCTGTAGCTGTTGCAACGCCGTGCTGACCTGCACCAGTCTCAGCAATAATCTTTGTCTTACCCATTCTCTTTGCAAGTAAAATCTGACCGATTACATTGTTAATCTTATGAGCACCTGTGTGGTTTAAATCTTCTCTTTTAAGATAAATCTTTGCGCCATATTTCTTAGATAATCTTTCTGCCTTATAAAGAGGTGTTTCTCTACCCACATACTGCTTTAAATAGTAGTTATATTCCTCTATAAACTTTGGATCAGCAATTGCTTCCTCAAAGGCCTTAGATAACTCATCAAGAGTATTCATAAGGGACTCTGAAACATATTGACCGCCAAATTTTCCATAATACTTTTCTTCTCTCATTTTCCTACCTTACCTTTCTTGCATTTTCAATAAAAGCTACTAGCTTCTCCTCACATTTACCTACTATACTTGCGTCGTCAAACTCAACGCCTGAACTTACATCTACTACATCCGGATTTACCGTCTTTATAGCTAGTGCCACGTTATCCTTATTTAGCCCACCAGCTAGAAAAACCTTCTTTCTTTTGATGTCCATTTTTTTCAAACTGTTCCAATCAAAAATCTTCCCACTACCAGGAATGCCTGCGTCAAAAAGAATTGCAAAAATCTTATCCTCATTTTCTAACTCCTGCACTTCTTTTACTATCTTTTCATCTGCCACTTTTAGGTTGAGAGCCCTAATTATTGGAAGTCTTATATTTTCTAAAAGCTCTTTATCTAAATCCCCATGAATCTGAATATAATCAAAGCCAACTTCCTCAATAATCTCTACTTGCTCTTGGCTAGGACTAACTACCACCGCAACGGTCTTTATACCCGCCTCCTTTAGTGGCTTAATTAAGTTCCTTGCCTTGTCTTTGAAAATGTTTCTCTTACTCTTCTCAAAAAACATAACCATACCAGCATAATCGGCCTTTTCTCTTATAACTAAAGAGACATCCTTAATAGATGTTAGGCCACAGATTTTAACTTTAGTCTTAGCATCCTTATTAATCTCTATAAGACTCATAAGCCTCCTTAAAATCCTTGATTAAGGCCTTTGGAGACTCAGCCTCCATAAGCACTGTTCCAATTAAGAGAGCGTTTGCCTTTGACTTAGAAAGGGTTACAACATCTTCCGACTTTGAAACACCACTTTCTGATACAAGTAAAACTCCCTCTTCTCTTAAACATGCTGGAATCATATCTGAAAGCTTCTTAGTTGTATTAAGATCAATCGTAAAATCCCATAGGTTGCGGTTATTAATACCAATGATCTTAACACCAAGACCTAGCATTCTCTCCATCTCTTTCTCATCGTGAACCTCGCAAAGGCAATCAAGTCCAAGGCTTGTAGCAAGCTCATATAGGCTTTTTAACTCTTCATCCCTAAGAATTGCTGCAATAAGTAATATGGCATCAGCACCAATGACCTTAGCCTCATAAACCTGATAAGGATCAATAATAAAGTCCTTTCTAATAATTGGAAGCTTAGTCATTTCTCTAATTTGCATTAGATAATCAACACTTCCATTAAAATGATCTTCTTCCGTTAAACAAGAAATAGCATCAGCACTTTCGCTATAGTCCTTAATTCTTGACTCTAGGCTAATCTTGTTATCCATCTTCCCGTGGCTTGGAGAGGCCTTTTTAAACTCTCCAATAATAGATAATCCCGTCTTTGCAAGGGCCTCATAAAAGCTAATAGACTGTCTTGTAGACTTAAGGGCCTTTTCTTTCATTTCCTCTAAAGATACATTTTCCTTAGCCTGAACTAATCTAATCTTTTTGTCCTTAACTATATCATCTAATATCATAGTGCCTTCGCCTCCTCTAAAAAGTTTTCAATCATCTTCTTTCCATAATCTGTATAGATAGATTCTGGATGAAACTGCAAACCATAAATTGGATAATCTCTATGTTTAATGGCCATAATCTCGTTATCATCAGTTCTTGCAATCACCTCTAACTCCTCTGGCATTGTCTCCTCTAGGATTGCAAGGGAGTGATATCTTGCCACATTAATTGGTGATTTAAGGCCTGCGAATATATTTTCCGACTTAAAATCTATCTTAGACTGCTTGCCATGCATAATGCTTTTAGCAAAACTTACAGTGGCACCAAAGGCCTCACCAATGGACTGATGTCCTAAGCAAATTCCAAGGATTGGCTTCTTGCTTGCAAAATACTTAATAGCCTCAATACAAATTCCCGCTTCCTTTGGACTTTTAGGACCTGGGCTAACAATAATTGCGCTAGGGTCAAGCTCCTCAATTTCCTTTATAGTAATTTTGTCGTTTCTTACAACCTTAATGTCGCTATTAAAAATTCCAATAAACTGATAAAGGTTATAAGTAAATGAATCGTAGTTATCAATTAAAAGAATCATTGTAATTTCTCCTCCTCCACTAATGTTTTGGCAAGGGCCATAACCTTATTCTGGCACTCCTTATATTCAAGCTCTGGCACTGAATCTGCAACGATTCCAGCTCCTGCCTGAAGATAAACCTTGTCGCCCTTTTTAATCATGGTTCTAATGGTTATGCAAAAATTCATATTGCCGCCAAAATCCATGTAACCAGTTGCGCCACCGTAGAGGCCTCGTCTTACATTTTCAAGCTCATCAATAATCTCCATGGCACGTATCTTTGGAGCACCTGAGAGAGTTCCTGCAGGAAGGAATGAAGAAATCAAATCTAGTGGATGATATTCTTTATTTTTCTTACCCTCAACTAAGGAAACGATGTGCATTACGTGAGAATATCTTTGAATATTCATAAACTGTGTCACCTTAACTGAACCAATCTGGCTAACTCTACCCATGTCGTTTCTTGCAAGGTCCACAAGCATAACGTGCTCTGCTCTTTCCTTTTCGTCAGCTAATAGCTCCTTTTCAAGTCTTAAATCATCTTCCCTGGTCTTACCGCGCTTTCTAGTGCCTGCGATTGGACATGTGAAAATGTTATTATCTGTCTGCTTTACAATCATCTCAGGAGAACTACCAATGATTTCAAAGTCTCCGAAATTGTAGTAATAAAGGTATGGCGAAGGATTTACCTTTCTAAGTCTTTCATAGAGGTTAAAACCTGACTGACCAGTTTTAATAGTCCATCTTTGAGAAAGTACAGTTTGGAAAATGTGTCCCTTCTTTATGTAGTCCTTAATCTTAAGAACTTTATTAGTGTAGTCCTCAAGGCTATCACTTTTATTAATAATCTCTCCATCAAGTACAGTGTCGATTTCCTCTTCACTGTAACTTGCTGCCCCCTCACGAGCTTTCTTAATCATGTCGTTAGCTTCTTTTAGGGCACGTTCCTTGCCATCTGCACTATCCTCATCTAGGCAAACTGCTGTAAGAGTTTCAGCTACGTGATCAATTGCAATAAACTTAGTTACTAACATAAGCTGGATAGTTTCAATGCCAATCTCATCAGGATTCTCATCTGGCAAATCCTCGCTATATCTAATATAGTCATAACCAAAGCTACCTACTAAACCACCGATAAATTCAATTTCTCCTAAGTCTTTTTTTACTTCAAATTCATCTAGATATTCCTTTAGAAGTTCTCTTGGATTACCTGTTTTTTCTAATTTAGTTCCATTTGCTTTTGTAATAATTAGACCTGTCTTTGTGGAGCTAATAACTTCCTCAGGTTCAGCTCCCATGAAAGTATAACGACCATTTTCCTTATCGTTACTTTCAAGCAAAAAGCCCTTAGTTCCATCCTTTATTAGTCCTTTAAAAAGACCAATGGCTGTTTCATCAACAATACTTACACTCTTTTTGTAGGCTCTTAAAACTCTCTTCATTCTCAACACTTCCTCCTTCTAATAAGCGGCCTGTCACTCAATACATAGCGCATCTAATGCGAGCACTTCCTCGCTTGTAGTTATTTGCGTAGCAAATCACTACTCGTGTGCGAGCCGCGGCAAAGCCGCTTCTAATGCGAGCACTTCCTCGCGGAGCGTTTAACTCAGTCGGAGCTTGTACTCCGACTGAGTTAAAAAAGTCCCTGATAAATGCGCTAACATCTATCAGGGACGAATTATCGTGGTGCCACCCTTGTTCTAGATCTAATTTAAAACTTAAGTCTCTAGCATAGCTTTTTTGCTAACTTTTGTTTTAAAAAAAGGTGGTAACCCTAAACTAGGATTAGCCACCTGTTAAATCTACTCATTTCAGATACATATTATATCCTTCCCCTGTAACGTGAGGACACGTCTTTTGCTACTTGTCGCAACTACGTAGTAGTTGTGACCTAGCGTCACGCTGCACGAAGTGCATCTAATGCGTGATGTTCCACCTTGTCGTAACTACGTAGTAGTTGTGACATGTTTCGCAAAAGCATCTCCCAGACCCATTCACTATATGCTCACACACCAAAATCTCAGCAATCTTTGGCTCTCTGTAATGCAGCTTCTATAGCTACTCTTTCTGTTCATCGACTTTATTTAGTATTAAGTTGAAAATATAGTATCATTCATCATTACTTTAGTCAAGTAAAACTTGAAACTTTTACGCTTTAATGAAAGAAAAAACTTTGAACATCTATCAAATAAATTTTTATTATCTATACATAGCCCTTTCGCCACCAATATACTTTGGACGTGTTCTTGCACAAACCACATGAGCATTGCCGATTGTATTAGTCTTTGTTCTAACTGGCACTGCTACTGACTTTAAGTGCATTCCAATTAAAGTATCACCGATATCCATACCAAGCTCTGCTTTTACAGTTTCTACCATGACTGCATTTTCCATATGCTTGTAAGCTGCTGTAGCCCAAGAACCACCGGCCTTTAGCTGAGGTACTACGGCTACAATTTCAAGATTGTGAGCCTTAGCATATGCCTTCTCTACTACAAGGGCTCTGTTTAAATGTTCGCAACACTGTGCTGCAAGCTTTAACTTGTGAGCCTTACAGCACTCGCTAATTGTGCTATAAAGGGCTTCGCCAATTTCCTCACTTGAAAATGTACCTAGCTTATGAGCTGCAACTTCACTTGAAGAACAACCAACAATAAGCAAATCTCCTTCTTCAGGCTGTGCCTGTGCTATAAGATCTTCTAGGATTTCCTTTGCCTCTGTTTGAATCTTTGCGATTTCTGTGAATTTTTCGTTTGATATTCCTGCTGCCATTTTATTATTAAGGGCTATTGCCCATCCTCCTTTTACTAAATTAGTCATAGACTTTATAACTTGTATATTATCACAATGCAGAAAAAATACAAAACACTACTTTCACTTTTGTTTTATTAGTAGTACAATGAGATTAGCAAAGAAGTCGGAACTACTTAATGGATGGGAACGTTAACCTATTACTTGTCTGGGGCTAGAGGGGAGGACTCGTAGTCGGAAAACTAAAAGGGGGCATCTTTTATGAGAAGTCTGAAAGCTCTTCCATTTATCGGCTTAATAGCAATAATTGCTAAATTTGCTGTAAAAATATTAGCAGGAGTAATTATGCTTGGGATTGTTTACAGTTTTGCGACAAATGATTTTACTGCTATTAACTATGTACTCTCACCTGAGAGCCCAGTTGTTAAGCTTTACAAAGAAATCTATGATAAAATTCCAGATATCATAGTCGCTATTAAAACGACTTTACAATTTTCTGTCATACCATTACCTTAGATAAGCATAATTAAAGGGAATCCACTAGGGATTCCCTTTTTCATTTTATTATTAATTATAGAATATCTGTTAAATCTTCAAATTTCTCGATTTTATAATTGTATTCATCTACATTTCCAAAACCGTAGCTTGCAAAGATAAAGTCAATTCCTGCATCCACTGCAGACTGCTTATCTCCTTGTGTATCGCCGATGTAGACAGGATTTTTAAGATTATTTCTCTTAATTAAAATCTTGTTTGTCTCTCCCTTTGTTACAAAGGTTCTGCCCCAACATTCTGTATCTTTAAATAGATAAGCTAATTTGTGAGCCTTTAAAAAAGCTTCAATATAACCATCCTGGCAGTTACTAACGATATAGAGGGGATATTCTTTACTAAGCTTCTTTAAGGTTTCTTCTAACTTAGGATAAAGTACGCCACCTACCTCTTCTAGGTATTCATTTTCAAAAAGGCAAAGCTCATCCATAAGGGCATTTCTAACAGCTTCCTCTTCCTTTGGGAAAAGCATGGCAGCGATTGTGTACATTGTCTTTCCCATGCAATCTGTTAAATCCTCCTCAACAATTGGCTCTCTCTTAATTTCAGGGTGCTTTCCTAAAATGATATTCCAAGCCTCCACAATTGGCTTAGTGGAATTCCACATTGTTCCATCTAGGTCAAAAATTAGACCGTCATATTTCTTATTCATTTCCATTACTATCTTCCTTTAATGCTTCCTCTAATTGATCAAGGATTGATCCTAATTGCTGTTCCTGAGTGATATCATAGCAAATTGAGAAACAGTCTCTTGCAAGAGCTAATTCGTTGTCTTGCATCATAAGCTCTCCGACTCTGTAAATAATACCGATAGTCTTTGAGTCTGGGCCTGGTTCTACATTTTCCTCAGTAAATACCTGCTGAATTCTTCTAATATCAATATCTGGAGTCTTAGTATTAATAGCATCTTCAATATACTTAAGCTCAGAATCTGCGTTGTCTGTGTGATAGTAGACGTTGGAATACTGATAAGCATCCCTTGCAATTTCTGGCTTGTAGCTTGAAAGGTAGTAATAGGCAATATTTCTATAATATCTAGCCATAGTTGCTCTAGTGCAGCAATATCTATAGGCCTGCTTTGTTACCTCAAGGAATCTATTAAGCATGTTCTGATACTTATAGCTCTCTGCTAAACCAAGATAAGAATCAAGGTCTACTGGGTTCCAGCTAAGAGCCTTTTTATAAGCATCTTCTGCTGCCTTATATTTACCCATGTTCTGGCAGAGCTCACCAAAGGTTCTGTAATACTCCCCTACTGGAAGGTCAAGAGTCTTAACCTCAGCGTCTGGCTCAAAATAGACCTCATATAAATAATATTCCATAACATGATTAAGGCTCATGTAAATTTCTTCCTTGCTATCCTTAGTAAGTTCTACAACTGCATCGGAATTAACCTTTGCAGCTCTTCTCTCATCTAAGCTTTCCTCAATTGTCTTTAGTAATTTATCAAGCATTTCGTATGCTTTTTCATAATCTCCTGAATCAAGAATTTCTTTATAGCCCTTAAATTCAGTCTTTATGTTAGTTAATTTCTCTAGATTCATAATTTACCTTTCCAAATCCTAATTAGTTTTGTCTGATCTATTAATATCATCTATTTTATTATTGTTGCTTGTATCAAGCTTAGGAGTAATAATTATTCCCTTCTTGAAAGGCTTATACTCTCCCACTAAGATTGCAACGCTTCGAGGGGCAAGTAAAACTGTTCTCTTCTCCTCATTAATTGTAGCAGTCTCTTTCTTTGTGGCAGAACACATAACAATCTTCCAGCCCTCTTTAGAGTCAATCTTTGGAAGGGCAAGCTCGTGCTCCTCCCAGTGCATATTATAAGCTATATAAATAAGCTCATTAACGCCTTCTTCACCGTGAGCTGCAGAATACATCATGCCCACCTGTCTAATAAAATTATCTGTTGGTGTAAACCAAGCATTATTGCCATGATATGACAAATCTGGGAATCCAATAGATAATCTGTCTGTTTGACTAAGTGGATTTTCCTGATGTAGGATTGCATATTTTTTTCTAAAAGCTATTAAAGTTTTAGTCCAATCAAAAATCTTCTTAGCAGTTGAAGTTTCCTTCCAAGTAAGCCAAGAAACCTCACTATCTACGCAGTATGGGTTGTTATTACCCTCCTGGCTATTGGCAAATTCATCTCCGGCCAAAATAAGTGGAGTGCCCGCAGATAAAATCACCATAGTGAGAGCATTTTTAATCTGCTTAAGTCTTAGGTCAATTATCTTACGCTTCTTTGTAGGACCCTCTTCGCCGCAGTTCCAGCTATAATTAAAGTTCTCACCATCTCTGTTGTTTTCGCCATTAAGTTCGTTGTGCTTTCTATCATAACTTACTAAATCTGTTAATGTAAAGCCGTTGTTATTGGTGATGTAATTAATAACTGCACTGTTTGTTGGATTGTTCTTTGTAACATTTATAAAACTCTGAAGCTGATTCTCATCACCTTTAAGTAACTGTCTAACCACATTCTGGAAATCGTTATTATAATTTGCCATGTGCTTATAAGTGCCTTTATTACCCTCCCAAAATACTGTTAGTACCTTAGTTTTTGATAGCATTGGGTCTGAAGCAATAGCTTTTAAAATGGTTTCCTCTCCGTATACGTGAACGCCATCGATATGATACTCATTCACCCAATATCTTACGCAGTCAAGGCATAAGCTTACGCTTTCCTTTACAAAAAACATTTCCATAACCACTTCAATTCCTGCTTTGTGTGCCTCTTTTACAAGGTCCTTAAATTCAGAACTGTAGCCTTTTTTGTAGTCCTTTCCTGCAACGCGAGAGGAAAAACTTGCTTTAGGCGCAAAGTAAAAACCTCTAGTATAACCCCAGAAGTTAACTGCGCTTGATTTCTCACCATTAATGAAACGAGTATCCACCCCGTATCTTGAAAGAATGGAATCTTCCTTTAACTGATAAAAACGTCCGATTTCATCAAATTCATAAGCTGGCATAAGCTCAATAGTTGTAATTCCTAAATCCTTAAGATAAGGGAGTTTCTCTATGATACCTCTAAAGGTTCCCTTTTCCTTAACCTTAGAAGTCTTAGACTTTGTATATCCTCTGACATTTAACTTATAAAAAATACTGTCCTTATAGTCTAAATCAAGAGGTCTATCCCCTTCCCAATCGTATTCTGGAAGACAGATTGGTGAGATATAGACATCCTCTCTTGATTTCTTACCAAAGCAGCCACAATCCGTGATTTCCTTGGCATAAGGATCTATGAAAATGTGTTTATCTATTTCATAAGCATAGAAATAGCTAGATAGGTCTATTCCTGAAATTGCCATGGAATAGACGTCGCCAAATCGCATATCCTCTTCAAATTTAATCTTATACTTAGGGTGCTTTTTCTTCTCGCTAAATAATAATAAAGTCACGTTGGATGATGCATTTGCAAAAGAAAAATTGTAAACGCCATCTATTAAATTCGCCCCCATGATTGTTGGATTTCCGCTTCTTACCTGCATTTCCTACTCCTATCCTAGCTTTCTTTAACTTACGCTCTATCCCTATAAAGCCCCTGCATTGTCTTCTTATCAAGCTTGTAAAAACGCATGATAAACAAGGTTACACACCAGCCAATAATTGGAATCACGCAGTAAAAGAAAACTGTCATGTACTTTAATTGCGGTGTCAATGCATCCTCGACCTGTGGGAAAACTTTCCCAAAGCCTATAAACGACAAGCACAAACCCACAAATGCTGTGGCAAGTGCTGAAAAAGTCTTATCAACAAATGAAAATAGTGCTCCCATAATTCCAGGCACAAAATAACCACTTATACAATACTCGTAATCGGTACAATCTGCAATCATTGGAACTACTATGTTGTTAGATATAGATTTTACACCATTAAGTAGCATGAATACAAGTAAAAACAAAATAGTGATTAGATTTATGTGACTTAGGGAAACCTTAGTTAAATCCGTAAATAGCATCATAAACATTAAAATTAATTGAAAAAATATAGCCAAATAAGTAGATAAAATAAGTGCCTTCTTCTGGCCATTTTTCTTGGCATAGTTAATTCCAAGATAGATAATTGCTAGGTTTGGAAAACCTATAATAATACCAATGATACCTGCAAGGGCATAGTTTTGCATAAGTATTCCGTAAAACATAACTAGCACTGTAGCATTTCCATAAACCATCTGAGCAAATTTATTAGAAGCCGCAGCGATTACAAGCATCCTAATAGGTTTGTTATGCTTAAGTATATTAAAGTACTCCTTAAAATGTATCTTTGGCCTTTCTTCCTTACTCTCTAACCTAAAATACTTAATATTATCCTTTTCCCAAATTCCAATAACTGCCAGTAATGAGCAGATTCCAGCCACTATTACAACGGTTATTACAAACTCAATATAAAGGTCTTTATTTGTGAAGCTCTCATACTTTCCAATTAAGTAAACAGATACGTAAAATGCTACAAGGCCGTGAGCTAGCATTATAAAGGTTGAGTCAAAAAAGGTTATAAAGGGGCGCTGTGCCGGATCATTAGTAATAACCGACTGGCCGGATTTTACAACCGCTGTCTGGAAAGTATAGCCTATGATGTAGACTGAATAAACTACGATAAAGTAAATTGGCTTTAATACATTTGCGACCAAATCTGTAGTAAAAAAAAGCACTAGGGAACTTATGGCCATAAGCACGTAGCCAAGAACTATGTAAGGCCTAAACTTTCCGTACTTACCATTGGTCTTATCAATAAAATAGCCAATAAAGGGGTCAGTTACACCATCAAAAACCCTCATACCTGTTAAAATAAAGGAAATAAGCACAACTCCAAGACCTGCGATTCCATTTGCATAATAAGAAACGTATCCCATCATGGCTAGGAAGAGGTTCGTGGAGGTGTTATTAAGGCTAAAAAGGGCAATCTGCCACATCTTTGCTTTATTTGCTTCTATTGTATTTAAGTTTTCCTTTGATTCTTTATTAAAATTATCATTCATAGTATTTTCACTCATTATATTTTTTTGCTCATATTATATAAACAATTTTTTCTTATTATATTATAATATATTTGACATATTTTAACGAGTAAAAAAATACATGAATCGGCTTGAATAAAAAGCCCTATTCATGTAATATAAACATCTAGGTTTACTTTATGCGATTTACTTTGTTTATTAGGTTGCTAATTGTAAAACCTTTAAGCTGGGAAATATTTACTTAAAGGGGATAAGAGAGCACTAAAATTTATAGGAGAATGATCATGACTAATCTAGACAAAATCATTTCTAAGGTAAACAACAATAAAGTTTACATACAAACCCATAATTTTCCAGATCCAGATGCAATTGCAAGTGCATATGGTCTTTCTGTTTTGCTTAGAATCAGAGGGATTGATGCACAAATTACTTACAACGGTTCCATTGATAAGACAGTAACTGCGAAGATGGTTCGCAGACTTGGAATTAAGGTGGTGGAAAGTGAATCTGCAGACGAGTTAGAAAACGACGATGAGATTATTATTGTTGATGCTCAGAAAGGTAATGCCAATATTATTAACATGAATGGTACAGAAATTATTTGTATTGATCACCATCCTATCTATGTTAATGAAGATTACCAATTCTCTGATATTCGACCTGAGGTTGGGGCCTGCGCCTCAATTATTGCCTCTTACTATGTTGAGAATGACATTGATATTCCAAAAAATGTTGCTACTGCCCTTTTATACGGCATCAAGGTTGATACTGCTGATATGAAGCGCGGGGTTAGCGATTTGGATATGGAGATGTTTTATATATTACATGGACTTGCGGACAATGACGTGCTCTACGACCTTGATAGTTCTATCATAGAGATGAGCGATTTAAAGTCCTATAGCACAGCTATTTCAAGTGTGGACATTTACGAATCCGTTTGTTTTGCGGATGCTGGTAAAAATTGTCCCGATGCCCTTATTGCTAACATTGCCGATTTCCTAATCACGCTAAATGGCATTGAACTAACCGTTATTTACTCTGTAAAAGCAGATGGCATCAAGCTATCCATAAGAAGTAATTCTAATTACAGAGCCGGTTACATTACAAACATAGCCTTAGAGGGCATTGGTAGTGGCGGCGGCCATGATAACATGGCGGGAGGCTTCCTACCATTTAAGGGAAATCCAGAAGAAATCAATCTTAATGAGTTTATCATTCAGATGAAAGAACGCTTCTTACAGACATTGGATGTGTCTTACTAAATAATTGTTATAGCCAAGACTCGCGAGCGAGTCTTGCGCGCCGGATTCGGAGCTTGTACCCCGACTGAGTTAAATATCGATAATAGGGATGTTAAGAAAACTAAGGCTTAAACGCTAGAGGTTGTCTTGACATCCTAATTTTATTGAATTATATTTAAAAATGGTTTAACAAATGTCGGGGGAATTATCGACAAAACTTAAATATATTAGTTTGAACGCAGTGTAAGCAATCCCCCGCTTCAAAAGCGTAAGCTTTAAGCGGGGGTATAAAGCTTACTGGTGTCAGAAGGGGTTAAAGCCCCTTCTGACAGGTGGCACAAAGTGCCACTGCGTTCATGAGGAAGTAGCAAAGCGGATTCCGAATGTCCGCTTTACCACAATTTCTAACGTGCCACAAACTATTCGCTACCATAGCTCAGTTGGTAGAGCAACTGATTCGTAATCAGTAGGTCGTGGGTTCAAGTCCCATTGGTAGCTTATGTAGCTTGCGACTTACGTCGCGAGCTACACGTGTGCGAGCTCTGCGACTTTAGTCGCATCTAATGCGAGCACTTCCCCACTATGTAGTGGAATGCGTAGAGCCCGCGACTTTAGTCGCATCTCATGGCGGGGGTTCCCCCCTGAAAGGATCACTATGAACTGTAACATCTGCCCTCGTGGCTGTAATATAAATCGAAAAACCAACACAGGATTTTGTAAATCCCAAGACCAAATAAGAGCAGCCC
>NZ_JAEEVD010000105.1:0-2073 GCF_016290755.1 Lachnospira sp. | reverse complement strand
AAGAGAAGGAAATGAATTCAGCTTATAAGAAGGTACTAGATGATACATATACATTTATAAATGAATTTGATGGTACACAAACAGTAGAAGAAGGACAAAATGGAATTGTTGAAATTGTAAGAGACGAAAGATATAGTGATAAAAATATAGATGATATAAAAGCTGACATAGGATATACACTGTTAGATATTAATTCAGATGGTGTAGATGAATTAATTATAGCTGAGAAAAATGATCTTCAAGAAAATAATAGAATTCTTGCTATATACACATTAAAGAATAATAATCTTAAGTTATTAGATGAAGGTTGGTCAAGAAAACGCCTTTATCTGTTAGATGATAATAGTATTTACAATTCAGGTTCAAATGGTGCAGCTTATTCAATTTGGGGAATATATAAAATTAATGATAGTGCTGATGGACTTGAAACAATTGACTTTTATTTTACAGAATACAATGATTCTAAGAATGACATGTATTGGTATCACAATACCACAGGGAAATATGATAAGAATGTAAGTGAATGTCTATCCCTAGCGAGTGATAACAATTCTTCAATTACACAAAAGAGTACGGAATATTTTAATAAGGCTAGGAAGTTGGAATTGAAGTATTTTGATAGCTATGGTAAGTAGAATAGAAAAGTGATATTGATATAAGTAGTAAAAAGCGCAAATGATTATATATAATCATTTGTGCTTTTTTGTTATACATATAAATTTATGTTATGCTAATTACATTAACAACAAGGAGGAAGAAAAATGATTAGAAGAGCGCAATCTAAAGATTTAGAGACAATTCTAGATTTACTTTTACAAGTAAACTTAGTTCATCACAAGGGAAGACCAGATATCTTTAATGTAGGAACTAAGTATACTAAGGAACAGTTAGAGGAATTAATAAAGAACGATTTAAATCCTATTTTTGTTGCAGAGGAAGAGGGAAAGGTATTAGGTTATGCTTTCTGTCAGACACAGCAGCATATTGGAGATAACATCTTAACCGATATAAAGTCTCTCTATATCGACGATTTATGCGTAGATGAGAAGGCAAGAGGAAAGCATGTTGGAACAAAGCTTATTGACTATATTAAAAGCTTTGCCAAGGATAATGGATACTACAATGTAACTTTAAATGTTTGGGCTTGTAATGAAAGTGCAATGAAGTTTTATGAGAGGAATGGATTTGAGTTCTTAAAGCTAGGCATGGAAATGAAATTATAAAGTTTAAGGGAGTTGCCAGTGTAAACTGGCAACTCCCTTTCTTGGGAATTCCTGTGAATTTTACCCCAACTCTCCATGTTTCTCATAATTAGTCACACGAGTAGCCTTATTCTTCTCATCCACAAATACTACCTTTGGCTTATGTTCCTTAGCTTCCTCAGCACTATAGCTTGCATAGCACATAATGATTACGTTATCGCCAACGGATACCTGTCTTGCTGCTGCCCCGTTAAGGCAAATCATGCCTGAACCTGGCTCGCCAGCAATAGTGTAAGTTTCAAATCTGTTTCCGTTTTGTACATCAACGATTTGTACCATTTCATATTCTAAGATTCCAGCAGCTTCAAGAAGCTCGCTATCAATAGTGATACTTCCAACGTAGTTTAATTCTGCTTGTGTAACTACAGCACGATGAATCTTTCCCTTTAGCATTGTTAAATTCATAAATTATTACTCCTTAAAATAACCGTTCTTACTATATCTCTATATTCCCGCAGATCAAAGCTTATTGCTGCCATCGACCAAGCCATAAAAGTCGTTCACGTTCATGGCAGCAAAAGCTTCTAATCTGCTTTTTTCTAAGCAAAGAAATTATCAATAAGTCTTGTCTTGCCAATATAAACTGCAATAGCGCAAAGGACTTCTCCTGTGATTTGTTTTACTGGCTGAAGTTCCTTAGTATCAACTATCTCTACATAGTCGATCTTAGCAAGAGGCTCGCTATTAATAATATCTGTGATAGCTTTCTTAATCTTGTCTGCGTCAAGCTCTCCTGATAAAAGAAGATTTTTTCCAGAAGTTAAAGCCTTGTTAAGAATAAGAGCTGCCTTTCTTTCTTCAGGGTTTAAGT
>NZ_JAEEVD010000020.1:0-40123 GCF_016290755.1 Lachnospira sp. | reverse complement strand
TAATAGGTCGAGGGCTTAACCAAGTAAGGTTAAGGTTTGGATAGAGAGTGAGAAATCACTGAACAAAACGAGGGTTATTCTTTAAGGATAATCAAACGGATGAATATATTTAATGTGCAGTTTTGAAAGAATAATTCTTTCAAAAAATAGTTGTCATTTGTCTTAAATTAATATATAATAGGCAAGTAATGATTTTGGCCTGGTGGCTCAGCTGGTTAGAGCGCCGCCCTGTCACGGCGGAGGTCGTGGGTTCGAACCCCATCCGGGTCGTTTACAATTAAATATTGTATTTCGCTTATTAACTATGGGGTCTTAGCTCAGCTGGGAGAGCATCTGCCTTACAAGCAGAGGGTCACAGGTTCGAGCCCTGTAGGCCCCATACTTTTTACGCCGACATGGCTCAATGGCAGAGCAGCTGATTTGTAATCAGCAGGTTGTTGGTTCGACTCCGACTGTCGGCTCTATATTAACTAATATAGAGTTAGTTAATATTATGGGTGGATTCCCGAGTGGCCAAAGGGGACAGACTGTAAATCTGCTGGCACTGCCTTCGAAGGTTCGAATCCTTCTCCGCCCATTGATAATCTAAAGATTATCTTTTTAAACAATTTATTTAGCGAATGCCGCGGGGTAGAGCAGCTCGGAAGCTCGTCGGGCTCATAACCCGAAGGTCGCAGGTTCAAATCCTGCCCCCGCTACTAAGCCTAGATAGCTCAGTCGGTAGAGCAGAGGACTGAAAATCCTCGTGTCACTGGTTCGATTCCGGTTCTAGGCACTTAATTACCACTTCCTAAATTGGAAGTGGTTTTTTTGTTTAATCAAGATTTAATTATAATACTGAAGTAAAAATCATATCATAGTACAAGAAATGCAGTAATACTGCTAGTATTGGGCTATATGAATAACTAAATAAACTTGTATAATATATGATAATAAGCTACAATATAGTAGTTGCGTTTAGAATTTTACATGGAGGATATTATGAGTAAAAAAAGCAATATCAACTATAAGTATTTAAGAAGAAGACAATCATGGTTTAGAAGAAATTTACCTACTGTAATTATTGCAGTGGTTGCAGTTTTATTAATTGCAGCTGCAGTAGTTGTAGGTGTTGTTATAGGAAAGAATAGTAATAAGAAAGACAATAATGATAATCAGGCAACAGTTAAGGAAAGTACAACTGCAGAAGAAACAAGTTCAGAAGTAGATTGGATCACTGAGGAAGAACCAGAAACAACAACAGAAGAAGAGACAGCAGCATTAATGGCTCAGGTTACTACTAATGCAACAACACTTGGTTCATCAAATCCTTACTTCATTAAGGTTAATAGAGCAGCAAACTGTGTAACAGTTTACGGTATAGATACTAACGGCGAATATACAATTCCAGTAATTGCATTTGCAAGTTCATGTGGACGTGAAGGTCACGAAACACCACTAGTTGAAAATTATAAGACTTCAGATAAGTATGAATGGAGATTAATGGTTGATGGAACATACGGTATGTATGCTACAAGAATCGCAGGTACAAGCGGAATCTTATTCCACTCAATTCCTTATCTTTCAACATCATCTTCTAGCTTAGAAGAAGGTCAGTACAATATGCTTGGTGACTATGCTTCACTTGGTTGCGTAAGATTATGTGTTAGAGATTGTAAGTGGATTTATGATAACTGTCCATCAGGTACAGGTGTAACAATTTATGATGACGCTACAAACCCAGGACCACTTGGTAAGCCAGATACAATTAAGGTTCCAGAAGATAGTGAATATGCTGGTTGGGATCCAACAGATCCAAGCACAGATAATCCTTGGAACAACTTCGCTCCTGCAATTACAGGTGCTAAGGATATTACAACAACAGTTGGTCAGTCAGTTAATTTATTAGATGGCGTAACAGCTACAGATACATGTGGTAACGATGCTACAAGCGATATTTACTTAGTAGGTACTTACACATACGATCAGGCTGGTACATATGCTATTACTTACAAGGTTAGAGATGCCCTTGGAAGAACAGCTGAAGCAACAGTTAATTTAATAGTTGAATAAGAATAAATTTTAATAAAAAGTGGCTGCATTGTTGAGAAATAATGCAGCTTTTTTTAAAATAGAATTAGAAGAACAGTACTAGTAAAGTTAGGAAATAATACGACAGAAAAAGCTGAATAAGAAGATAAATAAAAAGATAAATAAAGAGATAAATAATAAGATAAATAATAATAGTAAAAGCGAGAGAATTAATGAGCAAATACAATGATTTATTGGATAAGCTAATTGAATATACAGACAGTGACTACGTTCCTATGCATATGCCAGGTGCCAAAAGAAACGACATTTTTTATGAAAATGAATCTAAAGCCCTAAGCAAACTAGATATTACGGAAATTGATGGCTTCGATAATATGCATGATGCTAGTGGCATTATTTTAGACATGCAGAAGAAGGCTCAGAGGCTTTATAAGGCGGATTTAAGTCTTTTACTTGTTAATGGTAGCACTGCAGGTATTTTGGCGGCTATAAGCGGCGTATGCCACAAGGGAGATAGCATTTTAGTGGCAAGGAATTGTCATGTCTCAGTTTATAACGCCTTATACCTAAATGAGCTTAAGGCCGATTACATTAGTCCACAAATAGATGAAGAAACAGGAATGTTTTTGGGGATAAGTTTGGATGAAATCAAAGATAAGGTGGAAAATAATAGTTATAGGGCAGTTGTGATTACAAGTCCGACGTATGAAGGTAGAACATCAGATATTCGCGGGATTGCGAAATATTTACATGATAAAGGAATCATACTGATTGTGGATGAAGCTCACGGGGCGCATTTTAATTTTCATAAGGAATTTCCAGAAAGCGCTATAAGTCATGGGGCGGACGTTGTGATTAACAGTATTCACAAGACTTTGCCAGCTCCTACACAGACGGCTTTATTACACTTAAATTCAGATTTAATAAATTATGATAGGGTGAAAAGGTACTGGAATATCTATCAAAGCACCTCTCCGTCCTATTTGTTAATGGCTGGAATCGACAGGGCTTTAAGCTTTGTAGAGCTTGATGGAGCAGAGGCCTATAAAGAATACGTCGCTAATTTAAAAGAGCTTAGAGGCAAGATTATGGCCTTAGAAAATATATCTCTAGCCGAGGTAGACGACATTTCGAAGGTGGTTCTAGTGGCCAGTGAGAAAGCTAAAGATAAGATAGATAATTTTGGAAAGTGGATTTTTGATAGGTTACTAGAGGATTTCCACATTCAGCTAGAAATGGCCTCCTTTGATTATGCCATTGCTATGACAGCTGTGGGAGATAAAAAAGAGTATTATGATTGTTTTATAGGGGCGCTAGAAAGCCTCGATAAGGAAATAGATGAGAGGGAAATCCAAGAGAATCAGGACCAGACGGGTTATAAAGACTCGGTAGAACAGACAGACTCGGTAGACCAGAGAGAATCGGTGGATCAGAGAGACTCGGTAGACCAGAGAGACTCGGTAGAACAGAGAGAATCAACAGAGCAAGCTGCAAGAAAGGCAAAGAAGGAATTATTTGCTAATCTTGCGGGATATAAGAAGGTCATGGAGGCCCACGAGGCGGTTGAAAAGGCAGATTTAGAGGGCTTTGATATGTTAAGCCTAGAGGATGAGAGCCTTATTAATAGAGTCAGCGTCAATGCGGTACTTTTGTATCCGCCGGGAATGCCTGTGATTAATTCGGGTGAGTTGATTACAGAAGATAAGGTTCAAATTATTAAAAAAGCTATAGCGTTAGATATAGAAGTTATAGGATTAAATGACGATTTAATAAAGGTCTTAAAGGCCAATTAGGCCTGTAAATATGAGTGTTAGATCGTAAATATTGGTGTTGGACCATAGATGTAAAAACGATTAAGCATCTAAATATAGAACTAGAAAATCTAAGGGGAAGTGTGTGAAGATGAACGAAATAGTATTTATTATGGGAAAAAGTGCTTCCGGTAAGGATAAGATTTATAAGACCTTGGTGGAAGATTTTAAGGGAAAATTTAAAACAGTAACTATGTATACTACAAGACCTATGAGGGTCGGAGAGAAAGAAGGGGTAGAGTATCATTTTGTTGATGATGAAAAGGCCCTTGAATTTGAGAAGGCTGGAAAGGTTATTGAGCTAAGAGCTTATGATACTGTTTATGGCTTGTGGAAGTATTTTACTGCAGATGATGGACAGATTGATTTAACTAAGAAGGACAGATACATAATTATTGGCACTCTTGAGGCTTATGAAAAATTCTTAGAATTCTATGGAAAAGAGCATCTTTTGCCGATATATATTGAAGTAGATGATGATATTAGGTTAACTCGGGCCATTAAGCGAGAGAAGAAGCAGGAAAAGCCAAATTACGAGGAATTGTGTCGAAGATTTTTAGCGGATGCTAAGGATTTTAATGAGGAAAATATAAAGAGAGCCGGTATTGAGGTGAGATTCCAAAACAATACTAAGCTTGAAGATTGCATAAAGCGCATAGAGGACTACATTTTAGCAAATTAGCGCTTGCTTGCAAGATAACTAAAGGTGTTATAAAATGTAAGTTGGATTGTTCCAAGCATTAGGTACAATGTCAATGTGTTACTTTGATGTGTGGAGGCGTAGGGTATGGAAATTAAAATTAGTGATGTACAACAGGTTACATCGAGCCAAAATGTTAATAAAACGGAGACTCATGATGATTCCTTTAAGTTTACGCTTATAAGTAACATTGAGGAGAAGGAATTACAGGAAAAGCTAGGCTCAATGATGCAGGAAATCACAGATCAAGGTGAGAAGATTTCTAAGCATATGGATATTAAAGATATGAAAAGATATAGAGAGCTAGTTAAGGACTTTATGAATGAGGTTGTTAATAGATCTCATAAATTTTCTCGTGAAAATTTCCTTGATAGACGAGGAAGACATAGAGTTTATGGCATTGTAAAGCTTGTGGATAAGAATCTTGACGATTTAGCAGGTGAACTTGTAAAAGAGGAGAAGGATCACTTAGCTATTGTCAGTAAAATAGATGATATAAGGGGATTGTTACTTGATATTTCCACATAGATTGATGGACAAGTTAATGGATAGGTTAGAGAATAGGTGAAAAATGAGTGGATTTGCAGATATTTATGGATATGACACAATAAAAGAACACTTACAAAATGCAGTGGTTATGGATAAGGTTTCACACGCATATGTTTTTAGTGGCAATTTAGGTGCTGGTAAGAAGATGCTAGCTAAGATTTTTGCTAAGACATTACAGTGCGAGGAAGGTGGAAAGGAGCCATGTAATCACTGCCATTCTTGCGTTCAGGCAGAGTCTAATAATCAGCCGGATATAATCTGGGTGAGACACGAGAAGCCAGGAAGCATCGGTGTTGATGACATTAGAGATCAATTAGTTGCAGATATTCAGATTAAACCATATAGTAGTAGATATAAGATTTACATAATTGATGAAGCTGAGAAGCTTACAGTTCAGGCTCAGAATGCTCTTCTTAAGACAATAGAAGAACCACCAGCGTATGGTATCGTAATTTTATTGTCTAAGAATGCAGATATATTTTTACAAACAATTCTTTCTAGATGTGTAGTTCTAGATTTAAAACCACTTAGTGATTCCTTGGTGGAAAACTACATAAAAGACCATATTTCATGTGGAGATTATGAGAGAAAATTCGCTGCAAAGTTTGCGAGAGGTTGTATCGGTAGAGCGATATCAATTCTCGAAAGTGATGAATTTTCACAGCTTAAGAACCAGGTGGTTAGTATGGTTAAAAATGCGAAGGACATGACATCCGTAGAAATAATGGATAGCGTTAAGAAGGCTGGAGAATTTAAATTAGTAATAGATGATTATCTAGATTTACTTAACGTTTGGTTCCGAGATGTGTTAATATTTAAGAGTACAGCCGATACCAATTTGATTATTTTTAGCGATGAAATTTCTAGCATAAGGAATCAGGCAGAACTAGTTTCTTATGAGGGTCTACAAGACATTTTAGACTCAATAGATAAGGTAAAAGTAAGGTTGCAGGCTAATGTAAATTTCGATTTAACAATGGAACTGCTAATCATGGCAATAAAGGAAAATTTATAAAAGAGGAAGGTGGTACATCTTTAAAAGATGTATAGGTAAATAAGATGACGAAAGTTGTAGGAGTTAGATTTAGACAGGTGGGAAAGATATATTTTTTCGCACCAGGAAAGTACAAAGTAGAAGTAGGACAGCATGTAATCGTTGAGACAGCTCGTGGCGTGGAATACGGTAATGTTGTTTTAGGAGAAAGAGAAGTGGAGGATGAGAAGGTCGTTCAGCCACTTAAGGCAATCATTAGAATTGCTACTCCAGAAGATGATGAAAAGGAAATCAAGAATAGAGAGAAAGAGAAGGAAGCTTTCAACATCTGTCTTGAGAAGATAGCAAAGCATAAGCTTGAAATGAAGCTTATTAAGGCTGAGTACACATTTGACAATAACAAGGTTTTATTCTACTTCACAGCAGATGGTCGTATCGACTTTAGAGAGTTAGTTAAGGACCTCGCTGCAGTATTTAGAACAAGAATCGAGTTAAGACAGATTGGTGTTCGTGATGAAACTAAGATTTTAGGCGGTATTGGCGCTTGCGGTAGACCACTTTGCTGCGCAACTTATATGCCAGAATTCATTCCAGTATCAATTAAGATGGCTAAGGAGCAGAATTTGTCCCTTAATCCAACTAAGATTTCCGGTGTTTGCGGCAGACTTATGTGCTGCTTAAAGTATGAGCAGGAAACTTATGAAGAGCTTAATAGCAATTTACCTGTAGTTGGCGATCATGTTACAACACCAGAGAGACTTCACGGCGAGGTTTCATCTGTTAATGTACTTAGACAGTTAGTTAAGGTAATTGTTACACTTGATAACGACGAGAAGGAAGTTAGAGAGTATCCAGTATCAGAGATCAGATTTAAGACAAGGAGACGTGATAGAAACGAACAGATCGATGATAAGGAATTAAAGGCTTTAGAGGAGCTTGAAAGACGCGAAGGTCATGCGCATATTAGTGATGACTAATTTTTATGAAAATGTATTTCTAAATCGACAATAAAAAATGGTGGAGGAAAGTGTGATGTGTAATAAAGAGAATATGGGTTTAAATGAAATTTACACGACGCTTTCTGGACCAATACAGTTAGAAGCTGATGAGAGACTAGATGATTTGTGTAGAGATGGCTTGAAACTAATCCAGAAGCCAGATATTTTCTGCTTTGGAATAGACGCGGTGTTATTGTCTACATTTTCAAAGGCACAAAAGGGCAATAAAGTCCTTGATTTATGCTCGGGAAATGGGGTAATTCCAATACTTATGCAGGCCAAGAACCCTGATACAAGTTATAAGGGCCTTGAAATCCAAGAGGTTTCGGCAAATTTAGCTTCTAGAAATGTTGCGATTAATAATTTAGAGTCAAAAGTAGAAATTATTAAAGGTGATTTGAAGGAGGCTGCCAAGATTTTTGGTGAGGCCTCCTTTAATGTTGTAACCGTGAACCCACCCTACAAAAAGGCCAATTCAGGGCTAGTTAACCCAGATTCCACAAAGGCCATTGCAAGGCACGAGATTCTTTGTGACATAGATGATGTTTGCCAGGCGGCCGCAAGATGCCTAAAGTCAAAGGGGCACCTATATATGGTACACAGACCCGACAGACTAATAGATATCATAGCTGCCATGCGTAGAGCCCATATTGAGCCAAAGCGTATAAGAATGGTGCATCCATATGTTGATAAAGAGGCCAATATGGTACTAATTGAGGGGATAAAGGGTGCTAATTCTTACATGATTGTGGAAAAACCGCTGATTGTCTATAAGAGAGTTGATGGACAGTCGGGAGTTTATACCGATGAGATTTTAGAGATTTATAACAATAAGAATTAGAGTTTACGATTTAGAGGTTTTAAAAATGAAAGCAAATCAAGATATAGATAAGGATAACAAAATGGAAATAAATCAAGATATAGATAATCAAGATATTGATTTTGATATAGAAAAGCTAGACGGGAAGCGCGATGGCAAGGGCGAGCTATATTTGTGCGCCACACCAATTGGCAATCTCGAAGACATTACCTATAGGGTTTTGCGAATCCTAAAGGAAGTGGACATTATTGCGGCGGAGGATACAAGAAACTCCATTAAGCTACTAAATCACTTTGAGATTAAGACACCAATGACTGCCTACCACGAATTTAATAAGTACGACAAGGCAAAGGTCCTAGTTAACAAAATGTTACAAGGACTTAGTGTTGCTTGCATTACCGATGCAGGTACTCCAGGAATTTCAGATCCAGGAGAGGAGCTTTGTAAGCAGGCAAGGGCAGCAGGTATTAAAGTATCTTCAGTACCTGGGGCAGCAGCTTGTATTACAGCGCTAACAATGTCCGGTCAGGCAACAAGACGTTTCGCCTTTGAAGCATTTTTACCAGCAGACAAAAAGGAAAGAAAAGAAGTCTTAGAGGAACTTGTAAATGAAACAAGAACTATGATAATTTACGAGGCGCCACACCATTTAAAGAAGACTTTAGCAGAGCTAAGAAATGTGCTTGGTGGAGATAGAGCTCTTACAATTTGTAAGGAGCTTACAAAAAGATACGAGAATTCCATGGAATTTAGCCTTGATAGCGCATGTGAGTACTATGAGAATAACGATCCAAGAGGAGAGTATGTTCTTGTAATTGCAGGAAAATCAAGGGAAGAGTTAAAGAAGGAAAAGCAGGCCGCATGGGAAGAAATGACCGTTAGAGAACATGTTGACATGTATATAAACCAGGGCCTTGATAAGAAGGAGGCCATGAAGGCAGCAGCTAAGGATAGAGGCGTTTCAAAGCGTGATATTTATAACGAGCTAGAATGCGATTAATATATTATACGATACATTTTCATTAATATATGTATAGATACTCCCATATATATGGGAGTATTTTTTGTGCAATATAATCAAAGTACTAGCAATATAGATAATATTAATTGTTTAAAGTGCTTGACTAAAAGTATTATTTAAGATACATTAAAAAATGTAGCTATTAAAATTTTTCTAAGTTTAGACGAATAATTGTAAATTTGAGACTAAATTTATATTGCTTGAGACGATTATCCGATTGGGAGGTATTTATGCTTAAGAAAAGATTTAAACAGGTCGCAGTCATTTTACTTACAGTAATTATGACAGCGATTACAGCACTAGCTATTCAGCCAGCAAAAAAAGTAGAGGCAGCCGCAGTGGCCCCGAAAGCTGGAAATATTTATTATATTAAAAATAAGAATAGCCAGATGTATTTAACAGTTGCAGGAGATTCTTCTGCTAGTGGAGCAAATGTAATTCAGTCAAAGGGAACAGGAAGTCTAGGACAGAGATGGATTTTAGAGCAAAATTCAAATGGAACATATAGATTACATCCTGCAACAGATATGACTGGTGGGGTTTCATTAGATGTTTATTATGGACGCACAGACAATAAAACTAATATCCAGATTTGCTCAAATAATGGAGCGACAGCACAGAACTTCTACATTACTAAATCAGGTGATGGTTATGCTATTACAACAGAAGTTACAGGGGGAAAGAGTTGTCTCGATGTAACAGGTGCAAGTACAGCAAGTGGCGCTAATGTTATCGAGTACACTAATAGAGGAGCTTCTAATCAGATTTGGTATTTTGAAGAGGCACAGTGGCCATCATCAGGTTCAGGCTCAAGCTCAGGCTCAGGCTCAGGTTCAAGCTCTGGATCAGGCTCATCAACATCAAACACACCGGCAGCAGTTGACTCAACATATTGCCAGCAAAGAATCCAGCTAGTTAACACAAACGGCAGCTCACTTGTAACTGCTCCATCTAGCACAGGTTCAGTAACAGCCTCAACTAATTCCTCATCATACAATCAGTGGGTTTTAGTTAACAACGGCAGCAACAAGTACATGATTGTAAATGCAGCAACAGGCTATGTACTTGCACCAAATGGCAATAATGCCACAAGTGGAGCTAAGATAGTAGCAACAGGCAAGACAGGCGCAACAGCACAGTATTGGTTAATTCAGGCAGTGAAAAATGATTCACTTGGCAAGGCTTACGAATACAAGATTGTAAACTGCGCTAACTCAAACCTTTGCTTACAGAAATCAGGTTCAAACTTCGTACTTGGCTCATATGCAGGTAATTCAACACATAAGTTCTACCTTAATACTTATGGTGTAGAAGGATTTGCAGGACAGTGTAAGAGTGTTGATGGAAAGCAGACAGGATCTGTACTTGGTGGCGCACTTGGTAAGACAGTATATGTTTCAAATGTATCAGACCTTTCAAAGTACTGTCAGGGTTCAACACCATACACAATCGTTGTAAATGGCAACATCAGAGCAAACAGCTTAACAAAGATTAACGTAGGTAGCAACAAGACTATTATTGGTTCATTTAATGCAAATACATTGCACAACATCCACTTTAGATGTATATCTAACTCTGGAAATGTCATTTTCAAGAACCTTACAATTAGTCATGATGCGGCAATTAATGGAAATGACGACATTCAGATTTACATCAGCGACGGACAAAAATTCTGGCTTGATCACTGTACATTCCCAGGCCATTCAATCGCTTCAACTGATGTAGATAAGTTCGTTTATGTTGGTCTTAAGGCTGATTATGTGACTGTTTCAGGAAATGTATTTAAGAATCACAAGTATGGTTTAATCCTTGGTTATCCAGGGGAAGATGGAATTGGAACATATTCTGGATACCCACAGATGACAATTTGTAATAATTACTTCGATGGCGTATTAACAAGAGCACCAGGACTTATGCGATATGGTTATTATCATTCATACAACAATTATGTAGTGAATTTTAACCTAGGTTATACACCATACACAGGTGCTAATATTTATTCGGAGAAGAACTATTTCTCAAAGGGTAATGCTGCAGGAGCAGTTGTAGACGATCATGGTGTTGGTAACTTTACAGACTATGGTTCAGTATTGTCATCATCTGTTAGTAACTTAAAGACTAAGACAACTTCATGGAGACCAAACTCATGCTACTCATATGCAACAAGATCTGCAAATGATGCAAAGAGTTGGGCAGCATCTTCATCAAATACAGGTGTACAAAAGTCAACAATACGTTATGCAATTGACTAAATATAATGGAAACTAATGACTATATAAAATCGGGTGTTAAAAGAATATAAGGATAAGAAATAATAATAGCTACATAGACCTCAGGCAGTTTTGCCTGAGGTTTTTATGCTTAAGAAAAGATTTAGAAGAGTAGCAGCTATTGCATTAATATTAATTATTATAAACTATTCTGTTAGTGTATGTTCTTTAATAATATTCCTAACCGTAGCGTAGATAAAAGGCTTGGCAGTTTCAATGTCTGCTGGCTCCTTATAAAGAATGGCACTATAGCATGTAGAACTAATAAGCTCCACAATCAAGAAAAGCATAATCTCTGGCTCTCTTAAATTAACCTCATCGTCGTTAATCATCTGGTGGTAGACATCAAGGAAGTTAATGTCGTTGTCCGCAACATTAGTAGTTAAGGCCTCCTTAAAAATTCCCCAACTAAGATTCTTTGAAATGAAATTAAGCAAAGTCTGATTGCTATCAAGAGCATTAATAATGTTATCTATTAGGAAAATGATCTTCTCCGTAAAGTTAAGACTTCTCTTTTCAAGTTCCTTATCAAGAGCTGCAACAGCAGATGAGAAAAGAAGACTTGATTCGTGAGAGATAAGTCGATTTCTTATATCAAATTTATCCTTAAAATAAAGATAAAAAGTACCCTTTGCCATGCCGGCCTTTGAAGAGATTTCAGCAATGGATGTTTTAGAAACACCCTTTGTTGTAAAAAGCTCAAAAGCTGAGTTTAGCAAAGAACGTTGTTTATTAATTTTGTTATTTTCTAGTTTTCCCAAAACATTCACCCCTTATCTGAATTTCTAAAGTTGGCGCCTGCGGCGTCACAAGCTTTGATATGGCGCTAATCACACCTGTAATCAAACAACTGTAATATCTTAGCACATTTTCCATCCTTGTATGTGTATCTTAGCATATAAAAAATAAAAAATCTATAAAAAAAGTGACTAGTGGTCATTTTTTGTTGACAGAAAAAATAGTAGTGATATAATGGCTATGAAATCAAAAATGACTAACGGTCAATTTTATAAAACGAAAGAATTTAATACGTCATTTAATGAATGGAGGTTAATTATGGAGAAGTTCGGAAGAGCTGTGGTTAAGTTAAGGATTCCAATCCTTATAATAAGTGTCTTGCTCTTAATTCCAGCAGTTCTCGGATATTTTGGCACACGAGTTAATTACGATATCTTGTACTATTTACCTGATAATATCGAGACTATGGAAGGCCAAGATATCTTATTGAATGATTTTGGAAAGGGCGCCTACGCATTAATCGTAGTGGAAGACATGAATCAAGATAACGTGTCTAAGCTAGTTAATAAGGTTGAAAATGTAGACCACGTAGCGAAAGTTATTTCTTATTCAGGCATCGTTGGAACAGATATTCCAGCAGAACTCTTACCTGAGGAGATAAGTTCTAAGTTTGTAAATGCAGATACAAACTCAACATTATTTGCAGTATTCTTTGATGACACAACATCAAGTGATGACACAATGAATGCTATACAGCAGATAAGAAAGGTTACAGACAAGCAGTGTTATGTAGCTGGTATGTCAGCAGTAGTTACAGATACTAAGAACCTATCAGAAAAAGAAACACCAATTTATGTTTTACTTGCAGTAGTTTTAGTTTGTATCGTACTTGCATTATTTATGGATTCATTCCTTGTACCAGTACTCTTTATGATAAGTATCGGTATGGCAATCGTCTATAACTTAGGTTCAAACTATTTCTTAGGGGAGACATCGTATATTACGAAGGCTTTGGCAGCAGTATTGCAGTTAGGTGTAACCCTTGATTACTCAATCTTCTTGTGGCACAGCTACAAGGAACACAAAGCTGAGTATCCAGGAAATAAGGAAAAGGCAATGGCAGTTGCCATTGGAAATACATTGACATCAGTAGTTGGTTCTTCAATTACAACAGTTGCCGGCTTTATCGCACTTTGCTTTATGAGCTTTACACTTGGTCTTGATTTAGGTGTGGTAATGGCAAAGGGTGTTGTATTTGGTGTAATAGGATGTGTAACAATTCTACCAGCCCTTGTATTAACCTTTGATAGAGCCCTTGAAAAGACTATGCATAGAGAAATCATGCCAGACTTTTCAAAGTTTGCTCACTGGGTTGTTAATCACTCATGGGTATTCCTAATAGCCTTTGTAATACTTCTAGTTCCTGCAATTTATGGTTATAACAACACAGAAGTTTATTACGATTTAGCTGGTACCTTACCAAAAGACCTTGATTGCTCACAGGCTAATACAAAGCTTGCTGAAAGCTTTAAGGATTTAAATTCGATTTATATGATCCTTGCAGATAGCGATTTATCTACAGAGGATGGACAAAATATGCTAGATGAGATTCAGAATGTGGATGGCATTTCATTTGCATTAGGACTCCCAACAATAACAGAAACAGGTATCCCAGAGGATTTCTTACCAGAATCCCTCGTATCTGAATTAAAGAGCGGAGATTATCAGTTGATGCTGGTTTCCTCAGAATACGCAATTGCTTCTGATGAAATCAATAACCAGATTGATGAAGTATCAGCAATTACTAAAAAGTATGACAATCAAGCAATGGTAATCGGTGAAGCTCCATGTACTAAGGACTTAATTACAATCACTGATAAGGATTTCAAGACTGTAAGTTTTGTTTCTATCGCAGCGATTTTCGTAATCATTTTCTTCGTACTAAAGTCAATCTCATTACCAATCTTACTAGTTGCAGCCATTGAATTTGCCATCTTTGTAAACATGGGTATCCCATACTTTACAGGCACATCAATTCCATTTATTGCATCAGTAGTAATTGGAACAATTCAGCTTGGCGCCACAGTAGATTACGCAATTCTTATGACAACAAGATATAAGAGAGAACGTGCCTCAGGCCTTTCAAAGAAGGAATCCGTTGAGATAGCCCTTGCTACTTCAATCCCTTCAATCGTAGTATCAGCCCTCGGCTTCTTTGCAGCCACATTTGGTGTTGGTATGTATGCAAATGTAGACATGATCGCATCCCTTTGTATCTTAATGGCAAGAGGCGCAATCATTAGTATGGTTGTTGTAATTTTAGTCGTACCATCATTATTCATGGTATTTGATAAGCTAATAATTCATACAAGTATCGGCTTTAAGCCAAAGAAGAGAAAGTATTCTAATTTAAGTGAAGAAGATAAATTTGCACATCAATAAAGTGCGAGGAGAAAATATAAAGGAGAGCGATTAAAATGATTAGAACTAGTTTAAGAAAAGCTGGAGCCGTAGTTTTAACAGCATCAATGCTTGCCCTAAATCTTACAGCTTGCCAGTCAAATAGTGATAGTGCCAGTGTTAGCGCAGTAAATGAAGACGCTGCTTCTAATACAGAGAACATAATTACATCCACAATGAATGACGAATTATCAATAAATACAGCACAGACACTTGCTAAGAATACAAGAAATCAGACAGTTTACGTATTTGATGATGCAAGTGGTGTGCAAGACCACGTAACTGTAAACACTAAGGTTACAGATAACAATGGTGATACAAGTTCTACTAATGAAAATGTAGACAAGGCCGCACCTGTTACAATCAACGTAACATACTATCTCAATGGAAAAGAGATTTCACCAGAAGATCTTGCAGGTAAGTCAGGTGAAGTAAAGATTAGATTTGACTATGTAAATAATGAAGAAGAAACAATTACAGTAAATGGCGAGACAAAAACAGCTTATGTTCCATTTACAGTAGCAACAGGACTTATGCTTGATAACGAAAAGTTTACTAACATCGAGGTTACAAACGGAAAGTTATCACAGGTTGGTTCAGATGTAGTTGCCCTAGGTGTTGCCTTCCCAGGACTTGCTGATTCTTTAAACTTAAAGTTTGATAGTGAAGAGGTAAATTTTGACTTACCAAATTACTTCGAGATTTCAGCAGATGTAACAGACTTCTCACTTGATATGTCACTTTCAGTAGTATCTTCAAACTTACTATCTGATATGGACCTAGATGACTTATCAGTAGAAGACTTACAGGCAAAGGTTAACGAACTTCAGTCAGCAGCTGACCAGTTAGAGGCTGGTACAGTTCAGTTACAGGAAGGTACACAGCAGTTAGAGGATAACATTCCTGACTTAGTTTCAGGTGTGGCAGCACTTAATGATGGTGCAGCAACTCTTAGCTCAGGTGTATCTGCTTATGCAGCAGGCGTAGCAAGCTTAAATGACGGGGCAGCAGCTCTTGATTCTAACATGCAGACATTATCAACAAGCCTTAATACACTTTATGAAACTTTAAAGGCTAATGGATTTGATACAAAGATTGCAGCCCTAAACGAAGGTATTAACGGAAGCTCAGGTCTATTTAATACATTAACAAATGGAATGAGTTCATATAAGTCACTTTATGAATCAACATATTCATCAGCTTACAGCCTTGTTTACTCAGCTAACTACCAGAAGGCATTAGCAGCAAATTCAATGACAGCAGAACAGGATGCAGCAACAGGATCTCATGTAAAGACAGCAGTTGAATCTGCACTTAAAGCCAAGGGTATTACAGAAGACGCTAATATTGATTCAGTAATTAATAGTGAAACAGCTAACACATCCGTTTACATGACAGCAGGTTTATGTGAATTATATGCAGCTTACTCATCAGCAGGTTTAACTGTTGATACAACACAGCAGCAGACAATTATTTCTGACATCGTTAAGTTAAACCAGTACGCAGCAGCTTATAAGACAATGTATGCTTCATATACACAGCTTAAGGACGCTGGCCTTGATACAGGCGTAGCAGCACTTACAAGTGCAGTTGGTTCATTTAGCACATATCAGGAAGGCACATTATGCTCAAGCCTTTATGCCTTAAATGTAGGTGCTACAAAGTTACAGCAGGAAGGTACATCAGTACTTGCAGCTGGTGCTTCAACACTTGCAGCTAACAATTCAAGCTTAACATCAGGAGCCGCAGCACTTGCAGATGGTACAGAGACATTAAATAACGCAGCAGCCACACTTTCATCAGGTGTTTCTAAGTTAAACACAGGTGCTATTACATTAAAGGATGGCATGGCTGAATTTAATGAAGAAGGAATTTCACAGATTACAAGCCTCTTAGGAGATGATGCAACAACAACTCTTGATACAATTAAGGAAGTTGTAAAGCTTGGTAATAACTACACATCATTCACAGGCAGCACTGGAAATTACGACTCAACAGTAACATTCATCTATAAGACAGCAGAAATTAAATAATTAGCACTTTTTAAGTATTTATAAGTTGAGGCAGAGATACATTTTCAAAGGCAATAAAAAAGGGACCTTAAAAGGTCCCTTTAAATTACTTATTATTCTCTGCTATTTCTTTATTGTCGCCCTTGTGTTTCTTAATGATTTCTTCATAACGACGCTGTGAAGCAATCTCCTCTGGTGTTAATTCCTCAGGTACATCCTCAATCGCATCAAGCTGTGCAAAAAGATCCCCTAATTCATTAAGATCAATTAAATTCTTATCATCTGCCATTGCCAATCTCCTTTCGCAAGGTAAATTTAAATTCTACTCCCGTTAAAAAGAAATGCAACTTTAGCTAGTGACATAAGAAGATTAATAGTTTTTAAAACTAGTTATCATAAGACTTAAAGAAAGCCTCAAGTCTATCAAAGGTCTTTACAAGAGTTTCTGCCTCGCTTGGGCTTAAATCCTCTGTAACCTTCTCAATCATCTTCTTATGGAATTTCTGATGATGAAAATATGCCGCAATTCCCTTTTCAGTTAGTGTAGCATAGACAACTCTACGATCTTTATCGCTTCTATATCTAACAGCGTAGCCCTTCTTTACAAGTCTGTTAAGACCAATAGTAAGAGTTCCCATTGTTACTCCTAAAGTTTTTGAAATCTCTCCCATGGTTTGAGGATCCTTTATACCAACGGCGTCAATAATATGCATATCATTAACAGAAATATCCTTGAATTCTTCTGTTATTAATGCCTTTTCCTCGATATCCAAAATGTCATTAAAAAGATCGACCAAAATCTTGTTTAGAGATTCATAAATATCCATTTATCTGCTACCTTACCTAACTTCATTAATAACTAAATTATATATTAATGAATATCGATTTGCAAGGCTTCTATAAATTTTTTAATAGTTTGTAATATTTCGAAAATGTATATAAATAAAAGTTCACTTTGTTGCAATTTTATGCGCTGTGTAGTATCATTTTAACTAGTTTCTAAAGGATTTAGAATGGGAGGAAACTAGATGAGATTTATAGCAATTGGAGAATTAATGTTAAGATTATCTCCACCTAATTATGAGAAGATAGTAACAACTCATGACTTTAGAGTTAACTACGGTGGCGCAGAGGCTAATGTAGCTGTATCACTTGCTAACTTAGGTGTAGATTCTACATTTTTTACAGTATTACCTAATACAGATTTAGGAAAGTCAACAGTGAACTATCTTAAGTCAAACGATGTCCATACAAAAGAAATCATTATGGCTGATGGTAGAATGGGTATCTATTACTTAGAGGAAGGCGTTTCAGTACGTCCATCTTCAGTTATTTACGATAGAGGTATGTCAGCATTTGCTGAATATGACTATAAAGACGTGGATTTTGAAGAGATCTTAAAGAATTACGATTGGTTACATTTAAGTGGTATTACACCAGCTCTCTCTTACAATTGTAGAAGACTTGTAGATAGAGCCGTTAAGGCTGCTAAGAAGTTAGGTCTCACAGTAAGTTTTGACCCTAACTTTAGAAGTACACTTTGGTCTTTTGAAACAGCAAGAGACGTATTATCAAAGTATCTTCCATACGTTGATGTTTTAATTGGTATTGAGCCAATTCACCTATATAGAGAAGATGGTACAGATTATAAGGATGGCTTAACAATGGACCCATCTTTTAAAGAGATGGATAGAGTCTTTAGAGAGATTGATAATCAGTATCATATGAAGGCTATTGCTAGAACAGTACGTTACGTACATTCTGGTAGCAATAACTCACTTAAGGCCTTCTACTACACTAATGGCGAGACTTACGAAAGCAAGACTATTAACTTTGAAATTGTAGATAGAGTTGGTGGTGGTGATGCATTTTCATCAGGCCTTATCTATGCCTTAATGGAGAATATGTCTGCCGAAGATACAGTAAACTTCGCCGTAGCATCTTCAGTAATGAAGCACGCTATTAGAGGTGATACTAACATTACAAGTGTAGACCAGATTAAGAGACTTATGACTAATGCATCTTTTGATGTACAGAGATAATTTGTGCTTTAAAGCTAATCTAGGCTAACAATAGAATAAACATGGATTTATAGGCCTATGGAA
Source organism: Lachnospira sp. (assembly GCF_016290755.1). NCBI lineage: Bacteria > Bacillati > Bacillota > Clostridia > Lachnospirales > Lachnospiraceae > Lachnospira > Lachnospira sp. The sequence goes on along the minus strand of NZ_JAEEVD010000020.1, from coordinate 21,614 downwards.
CTAGAAACATCGCTCTAGTTTCCATAGGTCTTTTTTTTATATGAAAAAAATAGGGGAATTTTATTAGGATTTGTAGTATAATATATTATTGCGGAAAATTTGTTATGAAAATTTAGTGAGGTTATATATGGTAGTTTTTCCAAAAGGTGGAATAAAGGCACAATCGACGCTTTTATCTACATATAGTAAAGGTGAAGCACTATACAAAAGCGGTGCAATTGAGAAGATTGAAATAATTAAAGGAAAAGGCGGACATTTAACAGTTGCAGGTGATGTCCTAGACGAAAAAGGAACTACATACGGAGCGAGTATTAAGTTTGAACCATTAGACGATAAAGTTAAGGCAGTTAAGATAAATGATTGTGAATGTGCCTGTCCATCAAAGAAGGGACACAAGGGATTTTGTAAGCACATTACAGCTCTTGCCTTAGAGACTAATAAGTTGGTGAAATTAGATGACATTAGGGAGTTACTTGAATCTGAGGAAACTAAGTATAGTTTTGAAGCAGGAATAGATGATGAATCAACTGGCAATAGCTTTCTTGATTCTTTAATAGATATGGGCCTTGAGGGCAGCGTACAAAAGGGTGTGGATGGACTAGGAGACGCTTTTTCAGGCAGCAGTCTTGAACAGCATTCTACAACTTCACAGAAGCTTTTTAAGCTTATGAACGATGAACTTATGGATGAGTATTCTAAGTATGAATCTATAAACGGTGTTAGTAATTTAGGTATGGAAGTTACTCTTAATTTAGCAGTTACAGGTATTTTTGCTGAATTTAGAGTTGGTGATAGATATAAGTATGTAATTAAGAATATAGCTGAATTCTGTGAGGCTATGAACACAGGAGAAGTGGTAAATTATGGTAAGAACCTAGAGTTTAAGCATGAGCTAGCAAGCTTTGCACCAGAGTTTAGACCTCTTGTTAAGTTCTTAAGTACAAGTATTTACCTTGAGGAGAAGTACAAGAATAATGATAATTTTTCAAAGTACTATTACAGAGCCTCAGGAGATAAGACAGTAGAGATTAAGCCTCATAACTATAGAGCTTTCTTTAATACACTTGATAAGATTGAAATCGAGCTTATGGGTCTTGAGAATAAGAGAGTTAAGATAGTCAAGGAAGATCCTGAGATTAGCGTAAAGATTACAGCAGATGAGAAGCTTGGCTTTGCCAACATCGAATTCCCAGAATATATCTACCTCGATGGTCTTGATATGGGAATCATGCTTATTGATTCTACAATGTATGTCCTATCTAAGGGATATGTAGATGCTATGGGCGAGATTTTAAAGGTATTTGCAGAATATGTTATACCTTCAAGTGAAGATAGATTTGATAAATATAGCATTAAGAAGAAAGAGAATAACAAGATGAAGGTATCAAGCGGCGACTTTGGTACATTTGCAGAAACAATTCTTCCTAAGCTAGAAAAGCACACACAGCTTGAGGTTACAGGTCTAAACTTTGAGGATTACACAAAGCAGGACGGCGTGTGTGAATTAAGATTTGACGTTGATAATACAGGTAACATCATTTGTAGCGGTGTTATTAAGTATGGCGATAAGGTAGTTGATTTAGGTGAAGGCGCAGTAGATAACGACCTTTCAGGACGTAATGCCAAGGCGGAAGCTAGAATTAAGCACATGCTTAACGAATATTTCCTCAGTGGTAGAAGCGGTAAGTTATGGGTTTTACCTAAAAATGAAGACGATGCCCTTGCAAGACTTATTGACGAAGGTATCCCTAAGTTTGAGGAAATCGCCGATACATTTGCATCAGAAGCCTTTAAGAAGTTAAAGGTAGTGGTAAATAAGCCAATTTCTGGTGGCCTTGCAATTAAGGGAAATCTCTTAACTGTTTCTTGGGACGTTGAGGGTATGACTAGAGAAGAACTCTATGAAGTTCTTGATGCCTACAGACAGAAGAAGAAGTATTTTAGATTAAAGAACGGCGAGGTACTTAGAATTGCCGGAACTGATATTGAGGAACTTGCTCAGTTAGAGGACGAACTTGGTCTTTCAAAGAAGGAATTCTTAAGCGGTGAGACAGAGGTTCAGCTCTTTAGAGCCCTTCACTTAAATGCTCTTATGATGGAGAACAAGGAAGGTATTAAGTTTAGAACTAATAAGGAATTCGACAACTTAATTAAGAACTTCGAGAATTTAAAGAATAAAAAGCACAAGGTGCCAAAGATTGTAAATGCTACACTTCGTGAATACCAGAAGGAAGGTTTTAACTGGGCTTGCGCTCTTTCAGAATTCTCCTTTGGTGGAATTTTAGCGGATGATATGGGTCTTGGTAAGACTTTACAGATGATTAGTTTCCTTGCCACAAGACCGGAAGAGCACCATATGGTAATCTGTCCTGCATCCCTTGTTTATAACTGGGAGGCAGAAATTGAGAAGTTTGCCCCTTCTTTAAAGGTAAATGTAATCTCAGGTAGCAAGGAAGAGCGTAACGAGCAGATTAGCCACTGCAACGAATACAACATCAATGTCACTTCTTACGATTCTCTTAGAAGAGATATTGAGGAATACGAGGGCTTCTCTTTTGATTGCCAGATTATTGATGAGGCTCAGTATATTAAGAATCCGGGAACTATGGTTTCAAAGGCTGTAAAGTCTATTAATTCAAGAACACGTTTCGCCTTAACTGGTACACCGATTGAGAATAGACTTAGCGAGTTATGGAGCATTTTCGATTATCTTATGCCTGGATATCTTTACAAGTATAAGAACTTCAAGGATAGATTTGAGGAGCATATTGTTGGGGGCGTTAGCGTCGGTGAAGACCTTGAAAAGGAAAATGATGCAACCCTTAAGGCATTAAAAGACCTTATTTCTCCATTCTATATTAGACGTAAGAAGTCAGACGTATTAAAAGACTTACCTGAAAAGGTTGAGAAGGTTGTTTACTCTAAGATGGGAGCTAAGCAGGAGAAGTTATACTACGCTTCAGAAAAGAACCTTGTGGATCAGATTGGCAGCAAGGACAACAAGCAGTTTAAGGAAGATAAGTTACAGATTCTTGCTGAACTTATGCGTCTCCGTCAGTTATGTTGTGATCCTAAGCTTGCCTTTGAAAATTACAACGATGAATCCGCTAAGTTAGAAACATGTATCGACTTAGTAGAATCAGCAGTTGAGGGTGGTCATAAGATCTTACTCTTCTCTCAGTTTACATCAATGCTTGAAAAGATTGAGGCTAGACTTACAGAGAAGAATATTACAACTCTTAAGCTTACAGGTCAGACACCTAAATTAAAGAGAATGGAACTTGTTGAGAAGTTCCAGGAGGGTAAGGTAGATGTATTCCTTATTTCTCTTAAGGCTGGTGGTACAGGTCTTAACCTTACAGCAGCAGATATGGTAATTCACTATGATCCATGGTGGAATGTGGCAGCTCAGAATCAGGCTACTGATAGAGCCCATAGATTCGGCCAAAAGAATACAGTTACAGTTGTTAAGCTCATTGTTAAGGGCACAATTGAAGAGCGTATTATGGAATTACAAAATCGTAAGAAGGAACTTGCAGATATGGTACTTTCTGCAGAAGGTGTGGCTATTTCTTCACTTTCTAAGGATGACCTTCTTAAGTTGTTTAATAAAAATTAGTATTTGTTAGAAGCTTTATTGATTTATATAATAGTGAAATGCTATTATTGAGGTAAAGTTAAATAGTTATATAGCTGCGTATCTTATAGGTGCGCAGCTATAAGTATAAAAACACATATTTTAATGTATTTTAAGGAGGGTTAGCATGCTAGATTTTAATTACTACGTTCGTACTGATGTTAGATTTGGCAAGGGCCAGATTAAGAGCCTAAAGGAATTGGTGGCTAAGTATAATAGACAGGCACTTGGCCAGTTAGGTGAAATTAAGGAACTAGAAAAACCAAACGTACTTTTAGTTTATGGTGGTGGAAGTATCAAGAAGAATGGCATTTATAACGATGCTATGGAAGCTTTACAGGGCTGCAAGGTTTGCGAACTTAATGGAATCGAACCTAACCCTAAGATTGAGAAGATTAGAGAAGGTGCTAAGCTTTGTAAGGAAAATGATATCGATATTGTAGTTGCCATCGGTGGCGGTTCAGTTATTGATACCTCTAAGGTAGTGGCAGCAGGTGCTTACTATGACGGAGACCCATGGGATATGGTTCTTGATAGCAATAAGATTGGTAAGGTTTTACCAGTTATTGCAATTCTTACAATTGCCGCAACAGGTTCTGAGTGTAATAAAAATGCTGTCGTTTCCAATATGGAAACAAATGAGAAGCTTGGTACAAGCTCTAAGGAATTTATACCAAGAGCTGCAATTTGTGACCCAACATATCTTTTTTCACTTCCAGCAATTCAGACAGCTGCTGGTACAGCAGATATTATGTCCCATACTTTCGAACAGTATTTTAGAAAGGATACAGGCGCTTATCTTACACAGTCTTTCTGTGAGTCAATCTTAAAGACATGTATTAAGTATTGTCCTGTAGCTCTTCAGGAACCAGACAACTACGAGGCTAGAGCTAACTTAATGTGGGCATCAACTACAGCTCTTAATTCACTTATGTCTTGTGGTACAGGTGGAGCTTGGACATGTCACCCTATTGAACATGAGCTCAGTGCGTATTATGATATAACTCATGGTGTAGGCCTTGCTATTGTTACACCTAGATGGATGAGATACATTTTAAATAAGGATACTGTACTTAAGTTTGCACAGTACGGTCATAATGTATGGAACATCAGAGGTGAGCTTGATAGCATTGACGGCCTTTCAAAGGGCGAGTTAAGCATCATTGCTAATGAGGCCATCGATAGAACAGAGATGTTCTTTAGGGCATGCGGTATTCCAATGACACTTACAGAAATCGGAATCGATGATTCTAAGATTGATTTAATGGCAGAGGATACTATTAAGTATAACGATTTATCTAATGCTTTCGTGCCTTTAACAAAAGAGGATATAAGTAAGATTTTAAGAATGTGTTTATAGTAAGAGGTAAGAATGGAAAAAGAAACTATATCAGTAATAGTGCCAGTTTATAATGTTGAAAGCTATCTAGAAGAATGTGTAGAAAGCATTATAAATCAGACCTATAAGAATTTAGAGATTATACTAGTTGATGATGGTTCAACTGATAATAGTTCTAAAATATGTGACGATTTTAGTAAGAAAGATACTAGAATAAAAGTAATTCATAAAGAAAATGGCGGAATAAGTAAAGCAAGAAATGCAGGAGTAGAACTAGCAACAGGTGATTATATAGCTTTTATGGACAGTGATGATTGTATAAAAGAGACATTTATTGAAGAACTATATAAGCTATTAAAAGAAACAGACTCAGATATTGCTGGTTGTCGTTTTTATAGAAATGTACCAGGAACAACTAACTTTGTTTATCCTAAAGAAGCTACTGATTACAACTTTGTAACTGATTCTGAGGGAATGATGAAGAGACTCTATAATGACATGGGCGTCTTTTGTGTTGTATGGAATAAATTGTACAAAAAGGACATAGTGAAAAAACATCCATTCTATGATTTAAAAATTGCAGAAGATGCATATATAATGCGTGAATATATGTTTGAAGCCAAGAAAATAGCCTGGACTAGTAAAGCTCTTTATATGTATAGAGATAGACCAGGAAGCATAATGACTTCTAAGAGAAATTTTAGTATAGAAGAACAGGAACAAAGAATGTTCTGGCTAGAGAAGCATATTGCCTATTATAAAGCTAATAAGATGGATGAATTACAAGCACTAGCGGAGAAAGTATACCTTTTCAATATACATGAAGTTTGGTTAGATTTAGATAAGGAAGCTAGAAAATTTTATAAGGGCAAGTATTTTGAAAAAATGCGACATATGCTTAAGTCAAAAGGTAACCCTATAAAATCAAAAATTAAATATACAATATTTGCAATTAAACTTGCTTTAGCTTAAAATAAGCGCAGTGGCACAAAGTGTCACTGCGTTTTTTGAAACTTACGAAGTGGATTTTAAAGCTCCACTTTATAACAATGGACATTTTAAGAAGGCTAGAAAATTATGAAAAACAAAAAAATTGACGCAGTAGTATTATGGGTTGACGGTTCAGATACGGAATGGCAAAAGGAAAGAAGTCAGTATAAACTCTCGGATAAAGATAAGCAGATAAATCCATCTTCTTGTTTTAGAGATTATGATTTATTAGAATTCTTCTTTAGAGGAATCGAAAAGAATATGCCTTGGATTAATAAGGTATTCTTTATTACTTGGGGACATTTGCCAAAGTTTCTTAACACTAAGAATGAGAGACTTAGAATCGTTAATCACAAGGACTTTATTCCAGAGGAATATTTGCCCACTTATAATTCCAACGTTATTGAGCTAAACCTACATAGGATTAAGGACTTATCAGAGAATTTCGTGCTCTTTAACGATGACATGTATGTTATTGATGAGATTAAGGAAGAGATGTTTTTTAAAAATGATAAGGTTTGTGACAGTCTCTTTTCAAGAACCATGGTAAATTACGTCTATGGACATCAGATTTACTATACCGTCTTTAATAACATGAGCTTAATTAATAAGCACTTTTACGGCCACAAGCCATTTTCAAAATGGATAAATCCTAATTATCCATTAAAGGAGAATATAACGAATGCGGTTAATAGACTAACGAAGAGATATTCAAGTTTTGAAAATCAGCATTTAGCCCTAGCGCATAAAAAATCAACTTTTGAGGAGATTTGGAAAGAAGAAGGAGAAGTCCTTGATAAAATGTGTCACAATAAATTTAGAACTGCTTATGACTTTAGTCATTGGATGATGCGTTATTGGAGATTTGCCAAGGGTGATTTTAATCCTATTAATGTGGGCGAGCTTGGCTTTTACACAGATGTTAACTGGGATATTGATACTTTGGTGGATATTGTTGTAAATAAGAAAGAGAAGATTTTTCTTCTTAATGATTCCTCTGATGAGAGCGAAGAAGATTTTCTTATTCATAGACAAAAAATTTATGAGGCATTTGAGAAAGTATTGCCAGAAAAGTCCTCTTTTGAGCTAGATGCTAATTCTGATTCAGAAGTAGCTTAGTAGGAGCTTGACTTTTTTCTATATATTAACTACAATTAATTAAAATGCGTAGACGAAGACAGTAGATTTTGTTTGAAGCTAAGAGCGAGCCGGGTTGGTGTGAGCCGGTACCAGTAGAACTTAATTGAACATCACTTCCGAGCAGCCAAGCAGAAATAAGCTATAAGCTTAGAGTAAGCAAGGACGGTAATCCCATCGTTAGGAGAAATCTAGGGACGCATATGCTGGTATGTCGTAATTGGTTAATAATGAGTGAATTTTCGCCCCATTGCCGTTTACGGCAGTGGGGCTTTTGTTGTAATAAGACAAAGAAAGGAAGAAGAACAATGGTTTACGAGAAAGTATCATCAGACATGAATTTCGTCGCACGAGAAAAAGAAGTAGAGAAATTCTGGAAGGATAATGACATTTTCCAAAAGAGTATTGATAGTCGTAAGGAAGGAGAAACATACACATTCTATGATGGTCCTCCTACAGCTAATGGTAAGCCACATATTGGACATGTGCTTACAAGAGTTATTAAGGATATGATTCCAAGATATAGAACAATGAAGGGTTATCAGGTTCCAAGAAAAGCTGGTTGGGATACACACGGCCTTCCTGTAGAACTTGAAGTAGAGAAGATGCTTGGCCTTGATGGTAAAGAGCAGATCGAAGAATACGGTCTTGAACCATTTATTAAGCATTGTAAGGATTCAGTTTGGAAATACAAGGGTATGTGGGAAGATTTCTCATCTACAGTAGGTTTCTGGGCTGATATGGATAATCCATATGTAACATACGATGATGATTTCATCGAGTCAGAATGGTGGGCTCTTAAGACAATCTGGGAAAAGGGCTTATTATATAAGGGCTTTAAGATTGTTCCTTACTGTCCTAGATGTGGTACACCTCTTTCATCACACGAGGTTGCCCAAGGTTATAAGACAGTTAAAGAGCGTTCAGCAGTTGTAAGATTTAAGTGCGTTGGTGAAGATGCTTACTTCCTTGCTTGGACAACAACACCTTGGACACTTCCAAGTAACGTAGCTTTATGTGTTAACCCAGATGAAGTTTATGTAAAGGTTAAGACAGCTGAAGATAAGGTTTATTATATGGCTAAGGCTTTACTTGATTCAGTACTTTCTGGATTATCAGTTAAGGAAGGAAAGACAGTAAAGGGCGAAGCGCTTGATAAGAACGAGAAGGGTAATTTTGTAGCAAAGGGTTCAGGCGAAGGCTTTGACTATGAAATTCTTGAAGAATATAAGGGTAGTGATCTTGAACATAAGGAATATGAGCCATTATTTGCTTGTGCTGGTGAGTTAGCTGCTAAGCAGAATAAGAAGGGCTTCTTTGTAACATGTGATTCATATGTAACAATGTCAGATGGTACAGGTATTGTACATATCGCTCCTGCATTTGGTGAAGACGATGCTAAGGTTGGTCGTAAGTATGACCTTCCATTCGTACAGTTCGTTGATGGTAAGGGTGAATTAACTAAGGAAACTCCATATGCTGGTACATTTGTTAAGAAGGCTGATCCATTAGTACTTAAGGACTTAGATGCTGAAGGTAAGTTGTTTGATGCACCTAAGTTTGAGCATGAGTATCCACACTGCTGGAGATGTGACACACCACTTATCTACTATGCTAGAGAGAGCTGGTTTGTTAAAATGTCAGACCCAGAAGTAAAGGCTAACTTAATTGCTAACAACAAGACAATTAACTGGATTCCTGAGACAATTGGTTCAGGTAGATTTGGTGCTTGGCTTGAAAATGTACAGGATTGGGGTATTTCTCGTAACAGATATTGGGGTACACCACTTCCAGTATGGGAAACAGAAGATGGTACAGAAAGAATCTGTATCGGCAGCAGAGAAGAACTTGCTAAGCTTTCTGGTAACCCAGAAGATGCTAAGGTAGAACTTCATAGACCATACATTGATAAGGTTGTTATTAAGTCACCTAAGACTGGTAAAGAAATGCACAGAGTTCCAGAAGTTATTGACTGCTGGTTTGACTCAGGTTCAATGCCATTTGCACAGCATCACTATCCATTTGAGAATAAGGACTTATTTGAGAAGCAGTTCCCAGCTAAGTTCATTTCAGAAGCTGTAGATCAGACAAGAGGTTGGTTCTATTCACTTCTTGCTATTTCAACACTTCTCTTTAATAAGGCACCATACGAGAACGTAATTGTACTTGGTCACGTTCAGGATGCTGATGGACAGAAGATGAGTAAGTCAAAGGGCAACGCAGTTGATCCTTTTGATGCATTACAGAAGCACGGCGCTGATGCTATTAGATGGTATTTCTATGAGAATTCAGCACCATGGATTCCTAATAGATTTAAGGATGAATGGGTTTCAGAAGGCCAGAGAAAGTTCATGGGTACATTCTGGAATACATATGCATTCTTCGTACTTTACGCTAATATCGATGATTTCGATGCTACAAAGTACACACTTGAATATGATAAGCTTTCAGTAATGGATAAGTGGGTATTATCAAAGCTTAACTCACTTGTAACATTAGTTGATGAGAACTTAGCTAACTATAAGATTACAGAAACAGCTAGAGCTCTAGAAGACTTCGTAGATGAATTATCTAACTGGTATGTAAGACGTAGCCGTGAGAGATTCTGGGCTAAGGGTATGGAGCAGGATAAGATTAATGCTTATATGACTCTTTATACAACACTTGTAACTCTTGCTAAGATTTCAGCTCCTATGGTTCCATTTATGACAGAGAATATCTATCAGAACCTTGTTAGAAGCATTGATAAGACAGCTCCAGAGTCAATTCATCTTTGCGACTTCCCAGTTGCTAATGCTGAATTTGTTGACAAGAAGCTTGAAGAAACAATGGAAGATGTTCTTGATGCAGTAGTTATTGGACGTGCTTGCCGTAACACAACAAATATTAAGAACCGTCAGCCAATTGGTAAGATGTTTATTAAGGCAGATTGGAAGTTAGATGATTTCTATACAGCTATTATTGCTGATGAATTAAATGTTAAGTCTGTTGAATATAAGGATGATGTAAGAGACTTTACAAGTTATTCCTTCAAGCCACAGCTTAAGACACTTGGACCAAAGTACGGTAAGATTCTTAATAATATTAGAACAGCTCTTACAGAACTTGATGGAAATAAGGCTATGGATGAGCTTAACAGCACTGGTGTATTAAAGCTTACAGTTGCAGATCAGGAAATCGAACTTTCTAAGGAAGATTTACTTATTGAAATGACTCAGATGGAAGGTTATGTTGCTAACTCAGATAAGGGTGTAACAGTAGTACTTGATACTAACCTTACAGAAGAATTATTAGAAGAAGGCTTTGTACGTGAAGTTATTTCTAAGGTTCAGACAATGCGTAAGGATGCTGGATTTGAAGTTATGGATAAGATTACACTTTACATTTCAGGTAATGATAAGGTAGCAAGTCTTGTAACTAAGAATGCAGACCAGGTTAAGTCAGTTTGCTTAGTTGAAGAAATTAAGACAGATAGTCTTGCAGGATCAACTAAGGACTGGGATATTAACGGTGAGAAAGTAAGTCTTGGTGTTGAAAGAAGATAAAAGATAAGTTGTCTATAAAACATTGACATAATTGTAGACATGACTAAATTTTGACATAATAAAATCGGGAAATGAAATATTTCATTTCCCGATTTCTTTTTTCTAAAATTTAATTAGCTATCTTGTTCGATATCAGTTTTTACTCTTTCAATATGCATTGCAAGATAACCTATTTCGATATCATCTAGTTTAGTACCAAGGCTATTTCCTAATTCTTCGCAAACTGTAGCAGCTATGCCAAAGGATTGTGGGAAAGTATTGAGAATGTAGTCATTCATGTTAAGTTTAAGTGGCTCATTGTGCTGAACCCTTGCTACCATATATCTAATGTGGTTCATTAGACGGTTATAAGAAAGGGAATCTACACGAATTGTAGTCTTTGTAACATTTTCAATCATTGTGACACATTCTCTGACAGCTCTTGCAATTTCCATTGACTGAGAAATCTTATCATTTGAAATGGCTGAATGTACATGAAGTGCAACATAGCCTATTTCATCATCACTAATTTCTATATTAAATTGTTCCTTTAAAAGTGGGCGAATTGTTTCTGCAATCTTATACTCACTGTGGAATAAGATTTTAATATCATCTATAAGTGGATTAGAGATTTCCTCGCCCTTTTCAATTCTTTTTACAGCAAACTCTAAATGGTCTGCCATTGGAAAAATAATGTTATGATCAACATTATCAAATTTCTCATCTGCGACACAAAGAACTTTATCGGCCATTTCAATGTAGATAGGAGATACATTTTTAATGAACTCCTTAATATTGCCTCGTTCTGTTGTCTCTGAGAGAGAAAAAATTCTTTCTTCTGAGCTGATGGCAATTTCTTGGGTTGGCTTCTTACCGAAGCCAATCCCTTTGCCAAGAATCAAATATTCATTTAATTCATCTGTGTTAACGGCAATTACCGTATTATGATTTAATACTTTCTTTACCTTGTACATATCCGTATTTATTCTTATTCAAAGATTTCTACTTCAAATAATGGGTCTCCTGCTTTAATTTCACCTGACTTAAGGAGATGAATTTTCATAGAATCTTCATCCATATCTGAAACGATAATAGGAGATGTAACAGAAGGTGCATTCTTGCTTAAGAAATCAAGGTCAAGCTTCATTAAAGGCTCACCCTTCTTTACCTTCTGACCATCTGTAACTAGAACTTCAAAGCCCTGTCCAGCTAATTTAACTGTGTCGATACCAACATGAATAAGTAAGTTAATATCATCTTCAGTTACAAAACCAATGGCATGCTTTGTGTCAAATACAAAACCGATTTCACCGTCAGCTGGAGCATAAACATATCCAGTATTTGGAGTAACAACTGCGCCATCACCCATCATTCTACCAGCAAATGCCTCATCAGGAGCAGTTGCTAAATCATCTGCATTTCCGTCCATAGGGCTATAGATAGTAACAGTCTTACTTGGTTTCTTAGCTTCCATAGAAGCTTCTTTAGAGTTTTCGTTTTCAGTCTCAATAGGGTTACTATTAATATACTCCTCATTTGGAGCTTTTTCTAGATAATCTTCTAAATTTGCTTTAATAACAGTAACACGAGGTCCATAAATAATCTGAACACCCTGACCGTTAGTTACAACACCTGAAGCGCCTGTACTCTTAAGTAAAGCCTTGTTTACAAGTTCTGGCTTATTAACTGTACAACGAAGTCTTGTAGCACAGCAGTCAACATCAGAGATGTTCTTCTTACCACCAAGACCCTTCATAATCTGATCGCTTAATTCATCAGCTGCTGATAAAGCACCAGCTTCTCCAGCCTGCTTTGCCTTATAATCAGCCTTTGTGTATAGCTTTGTCTCTTCTGAATCATCTTCTCTACCTGGAGTCTTTAAGTTTAACTTCTTAATAAGGAAGCTAAAGATAAAGTAGTAAAGTAAGAAGTAAATAATACCAACAGGGATGATTAATAACCAGCTAGTCTTTGCATTACCCTGAAGGATACCAAAGAGGAAGAGGTCAATAAATCCACCTGAGAATGTAAGTCCAACTGCGATGTTAAGCATATGAGCAATCATATAAGCTGAACCAGCTAAGATTACCTGAACACCGAAAAGTATTGGAGCTACGAAAAGGAATGAGAACTCGATAGGTTCTGTAATTCCTGTAAACATTGAAGCAAGAGCAGCTGAAAGTAAAAGACCACCAACAGCCTTCTTCTTTTCTGGTCTAGCTGTTCTATACATAGCAAGAGCAGCACCTGGAAGACCAAAGATCATGAAGATAAACTCGCCTGAGAAATATCTTGTTGCATCTGCACTAAAGTGTGCGATATCTGCTGAGTGAGCAAGCTGAGCAAAGAAGATATTCTGTCCGCCTTGGTATAACTCACCAGCAACAGTTGCTGTACCACCAACAGCTGTCTGCCAGAATGGCATATAGAAAACGTGATGAAGACCGAAAGGAATTAATGCACGCTTAATTAAACCAAATATTAAAGTTCCTACATAACCACTACCTGTTACAAGGCCGCCTAATGCGTAAATACCATTCTGAATAAATGGCCAAATAAAGAACATTAAGATACCAACAAATGTGTAAACTAATGTAGAAATGATTGGAACGAATCTAGAACCAGCAAAGAATGAAATCGCATTTGGAAGTTCAATCTTGTGGAACTTGTTATGAAGTGCGGCAACACCTAAACCAACGATGATACCACCAAAGACACCCATTTCAAGAGTTGTAATACCACAAGCCTGTGTTATTGCACCATCAATGGCAGATTCTTCATAGTTAGTAAGTGTAATCATAGCACTAATTGCTGAGTGCATTACGAAATAAGCAATAGCAGCTGAAAGAGCAGCAACCTCTTTCTCCTTTTTAGCCATACCAATTGCAACACCAATTGCGAATATCAATGGTAAGTTGCCAAAGATTGTATTAGCTACTGCGTTCATAACAGTGAGTAAGCCATTAAGGATAGTACCCTGTCCTAAAATAGCCTCTAAGTGATAAGTTGCGATAGTAGTTTCATTTGTAAAAGAACTACCAAGTCCAAGTAGCAAACCAGCTACTGGTAGAACCGCGATTGGGAGCATAAAGCTTCGACCGATTCTCTGTAAAACACCAAAAATTTTACCTTTCATGTAAACCTCCTTAATTTTGCCCAATACTTTATGTATTATTGCTTTGTGAGGTGTAGATTAAGTTTTAATGTTCTTTTAGGGGGAATCTAAGCTTTGATAAAAAATAGACAATAAAAAACATTAACTAACAATACACCTCCGGTGTTATTGTACAGTTAATGCCTACTTAAAGTTACATACTGAATCGATTGAGTACAATTTACCATAAATATAAAGAATTGTCAATTCAAAATATATTTTTGATATAAAACAATGTAACTTATACTATTGAATTTTAGCATAATACTGTGCTAAAATCACATGGATTTAGTTAAGGAAAGGGATTTAAAATGGATTTAGCATATATAACATTTCAACAGGTATTTGTATTATTTATTTTGATTTTTATTGGATTTTTATCTAGAAAGTTAAACATTATAAAACCAGAAGGAAAGCAGTGGTTTTCAAATCTTTTATTATATATTATTGTGCCATGTATGGTTGTGGATTCTTATTTACAAGAATTCAATCCAGACATTTTGCCAAATCTTGTAAAAACTTTAGGACTTAGCACCTTAGTTTTAGCAGTAAGTGTGGTTATTGCATTTTTAGTAAGCTTTAAATATCCTTCTAAGGATAGAAGAGTAATGCAGTTTGCTATTGGCTTTTCAAATTGTGCATATATGGGATTTCCACTTATTACGGCAATGTTTGGAGCAGAAGGACTTTTATATGCCAGCGTTTTTGTAACTATGTTTAACATGTTCTTATGGACAATCGGTGTAGGTATTATGAGTAGAGCCATAAGTGCAAAGTCTATTGCAAAAAGCATTATAAGAACACCAGTATTATATGCAGTAATTATTGGATTGTTTTTTTATTTAACGCAGATACAGGTGCCACTAGTAATATCACAGCCGCTAGGTCAGGTGGGAGATATGAATACACCTTTATCAATGATTATTACAGGTATGCTTATTGCAGATAGCAACATCCTTAAGCTTTTGAAAAATAAAGACATATATTTTACAATCTTAGTAAGAATGCTAGTAATACCAACAATATGTTTTGCTATTGTAAAACTAACAGGAATAACTGGTATTGTTGCAAATGTATGCGTTATCTTAATTTCTTGTCCAACAGCGGCGATTACCTCTGCCTTTAGTGTTAAATATGGACATAATGAAGAATATGCATCAGGAGCAGTGGTATTTACAACACTTGTAAGTATTATTACTTTACCTTTAATTTCATATTTATTAACTATGTAATCAAAATGCCTAGACATTAAAAAATGTCTAGGCATTTATATTTATCTTCTATATTAATTAGATCATGCTAAATGTGCTGTAAATATCTGCGCAATCATTGTTTAACTTCTTAATAAGTTCTTCCATGCTTGAAGCAGTTATAACCTTCTTATCGTTAAGGTAAGCACAGTAATTTAAACCACTTGAAACTCTTTCAACTCTTAAAGTTAACTCTTTACCATTCATTTTTTGACCTCCTAATTAAACAACTATTCTAACAGTTTGTAATTTTAACACCAAGGAAACTATTTGGCAATAAAAATTACCCCTATTTTACAAATATTTCACAAACGTCATACTATAGTACTAGAAATGTTTATGTTCTCTTGTTTATATGTAAAAATATGTTACAATAAATATATATGCGGTATCGTGAAAATTTAATAGGAGGTTTCATATGGGATACGATGAGAAAGACGAATTCTATCTTTTGGCGGAAGAAGATGCTATAACAGGTTTACTAAATCGAAGAGGTGGAGAAGAAGAAATCAATGATTATATTAAGGAACATCCTGATGAAAAATGTGCCTATATTATTTTTGAGTGTGATAAGTTTAAAAATGTAAAGGATACATTTGGGCATAAGGTAAGCGATAAGATAATTACAGAAAGTGCGGATGAAATCAGTAAGTATTTTCTAGATAAGGGAATAGTCATACGAATGGATAGCGATGAGTTTGTGGTTTTTTATATTAATACAGATAAGGAAGAGGTTAAGGAAAAATTAGATAAGTTTATCGAGGATCAAAAACCTGCGAGAATGATAAATGGAATGATGATACCATTTACTTTCTCTATTGGTGTAACGATGTATCCAGAGCATGGAAAGAATTTTGCTGAATTATTAGAAAAGGCCGATATTGCTTTATATGATGCAAAATATCGTGGAAGAGCAAGATACACAATATATGAAAAAGGCTTTGTTAATGCTCATCAGAACCAATTAATGTTTGGTTTAGAAGAATTTTCAAAATCCCTTCCAGGAGGATTTTTTGTATATGAAGCTAAGGGAGATGAGAAAATTCTTTATGCTAATCAATCCATGGTAGAACTATTTAAATGTGATGATATGAACGATTTTCGAAAATATATTGGTAATTCCTTTAAAGGAATCGTTCATCCAGATGAATATGATAAAGTTTTAAAAGAAATTAATACTCAACAAGGCAAGTCAGATAATCATGGTAATCTAGATTACATAAGATATAGAATAAAATGTAAAGATGGTACAGAAAAGCTTGTAGATGATTTTGGACATTTGGTAAATGATCCAACCTTTGGCATGATTTATTATGTGTTCTTATTAGATGTGGATGAACATATTGTAAATAGATAAATGGTATATAAATGACTTTGGAAAATGATAATGCAGTTTTCCAAAGTCATTTTTTTGCAATAAAATAGTTATAATTGTTGAAAAGTTAAAAAAAGAGTTGTAAAATATTTACAAAAATAATATGGGGGGAGTCCAGACAGTATATGATAAAAAAGATAAATAAAAAAACGTAGTAAGAGGTTTGTTTTGCCTATTTTTTGTATTGGTTGTTTTAGTAGTAATAGTTAGTAAGTTGTTACCTGAACACAAGAAAAGTAATGTTGGTAATGTTGCATCAGATGAAGAAAATGTAAGCGTTCCAGTAGATTATAATACAGATGTAAATTATGATAATGCTGATGAACACGAGTCAATAAGAGTTAGAACAAAATATAAGATATTAGATGTTTCAATTGAACAAAATATAAGTTCAGAAGATATGAATTATATTGATGAAATCTATAAAAAAAATGGCAGATTGTCAGATAATGTCAGTTTGGTAAAGATTAAAGTTGAGATAACAAATGTTGGTGAGGAGCAACAGGAGATATATTTAAATAGCAATAATTTATGTATGTTTGATTCTAGCACTAATGAAAGTGTTTCTACAGAAATGGTTGGTGTTAGCAATCCGGAAAATAAAGGAAAATCACTTTTTGAATTTGTTTTACAACCTCAACAAAGTACAACGCAAACTTGTTATTATTTACTTGATAATGATTATTTGAATGAGAAATATGATTTGAAGTATTGTGTAAATCCATGTGGACAGCCAAGAAGTGGAAATATAGGTTCTGGAGATCCTAATTATAATGTTGACGATTATATATCATATATAGATATCACTTCAATGCTTAATTAAAGGAAGAGGAAAATGGGATTAAAATTTGAACTTAAACAATCTTTTAGAACACCTCAATTTAAATTGGCACTTATTATTGAATTTATAATTGTAATATTGCATTTTATAATTAGGGATGTCAGTTTATTTATTAGTAATAGATCTATAGAAGCATTTAATGTATATATGTTATATCCTGTAAGTAGTTATGAAGCATGGATAGCTCTAGATTATAGATTTTATATGTATATGATTCTTTTATTATGTCCAATACTTGCAGCATTACCATATAGCACAAGTCATTATACACAAATTAGAGGATGTATAGGGAAAAATGTTTTTATAAGAGTCGGCAAGAAAAAATATTTAAAAAACAAATTGATAGCTGTTTTTATAAATGGTGGAGTAACAGTATGCTTACCATTGTTGGTGGATTTATTGATGTGTATGGCAATTTTTCCATCAATAAAACCTGAAGTGTCAAGTTTTACACTCTTAGTACCACATTCGTCATTTAGTAATATTTATTATAATTATCCTTTACTTAATTGTATTATTGAGTTTGGTTTTATATTTGTATTTTCAGGAATTTGGGCAATATTAGCATTAGCTTGTACAAAATATGTAAAATATAAATATACTATAGTAATAATTGGTGCTATTATTAATCTTTTTTTAAGTGTAATTGGAGATTTCATTTCAAAAGATAGTATTGCTCCAACATCATTTTTGGCAGGTTATTTTAGTAAACCTAGAATCTTACCGTTTGTTGTAGAGGGTTTATTGTTTTTTATAATTGTTGTTGTAGATTATTTATTGCTAGGTTCAAGAGGTGATATTGAGTAGTGAAAACAAAGCTATTTTTAAAGATTTCTTTAGGAGCACTTTTCTTAATATGGGCAATTTTATTTTTGGTTATAAATCATAAATATAAAAGTCCAAATATAATAGAATCTGATTATCAAGTCTATCATAACGGTATATCATATGAGTTACTTGATGTTGAAGTAAAAAAGAATGTGGATGAAGAGGCTCTTAATGATGGTCTTGGAGAAAATGTCGAATATGTAATTACAGTTAAAGTTAATAATACAAGTGAAGCACAAAAAATAGATTTAAGCGAAGTTGTTTTGTACAGAACAGATTATTCCAATTGTGTTGCATTGGATTATTATTATGACGAAAATGAAGATGTAAGTTTATATTTAGAAGCGGGAGAAGAAAAAATATATAAGTTTCCATTTATAATTTATCAAAATCTTTTTACAGATAAACAATGGAAGAATATAGAAAACAGTGACTGGAAATTATTGTTAAATCTATATCCTGAAAAAATAATGCTTGATATATCTTAGATAAATTATGAAATATCTGATATTTGAATATCAGTTATAAATTTAAAATTTATATGTTGATCATTGTCCATGATTATTTCTTTATTGATTGCATCAATTTTTTTTATGAAACCAGTTAGAAGGAGGTATTTACCTCCTTCTTTTTTATTATCTGGTGAAAAATAATTAATGGTTACAGAAACTTTTTTGTAATCATCTAAAGATAATAATTGATTAATCTGCATGTCTAATTTATCTAAGTCATAATTATCTAATTCTTTGTAGGCTTCAGTTAGACGCGCTGTTTCCTGAACTTGTGAATCATAACCTGTAAGAGCTGCAAAAGGTGAAAATTGTGCTGCTCTGTCATGTATAGACATATGAGCATGGTGCTTTGATTGATGATGTTCAAGGTTAATAATGTCATCATATTTATCTGAATTATTAAATGTCATGCTTTATGTCCTCCTATTTGTCTATTTCTGTCCATGGCAGTTGCACCTTCTTGTAAATTAGTACCCTTTACAATGGCGTTATTACCATATTTCTTTTTAATATCAAGAAGAGCTTTTTGAATAGACTTTTCTTTCTTTAGTTCTTCTTCTTTTTTCTTAGTTTCTTTTTCAAGTTTGTCATAGTCAGTAAATAAATCAAGTTGTCCAAGTAAAGGCGAGTTATTAGTAACTTTATCCTCGGCTAATACATGATTTGCAACAAGGGTTATTCTTCTTATAAGAAGATTTTTATCTACAATTCGTTCATATAAAGAATCTACTAATTTAATAATTTCTCTTGAAGATGATGTGTGACTATTAAAATTAGCAGTTCCATGGGCATGTTCAGGAATGCGTCTACCATAATGGTCTACTTTTATTGAACCCTTAAAATTAGCTAGGCGATTAGGTTCATTCAGATTATTAATATCATAGCCTATTGTTAAAACGATTTGGTCAGTCATTAGTTTTTTGTCAACTAGATCAAGACTAAGTGCATCTGCCATTTCTGAAACAACAATTCTTGCCTTATCATACTCATAAGGACAGTGAAGAACTTGTCCTTGGCTAAGGCTATTAGTGCTTGGCTTATAGGCTTTAATATCTGCTATTGATACAGGTTCCCATCCCCAAGCGTGGTCTATAAGTAATTCTGCATTAATTCCAAAAAACTCATAAAGTAAATCTTCATTGTAATATTCATTAGGAGAGCCGATAGAACATCGAGCAATATCTCCCATTGTGTAAAGACCGTGGGCTTCTAGTTTTTTAGCATAACCTCTACCAACTCTCCAAAAGTCTGTTAAAGGTCTATGATTCCATAAGTATTTACGATAACTATATTCATCAATCTGAGCAATTCTTACGCCATCTTCGTTAGCAGGCATATGTTTAGCAACGATATCCATAGCAACTTTACAAAGATACAGATTAGTGCCAATCCCTGCTGTAGCAGTGATTCCAGTTTCATTAAGAATATCTTTAATCATATGTAGGGCTAGTTCTTTAGCTGTCATCTTATAAGTATTAAGATAGTGACTTGCATCTATGAAAACTTCATCAATTGAGTAGACATGAATGTCTTCAGGAGCAATATACTTAAGGTAGATATTATAAATTCTTGTGGAATAATCCATATATAATTGCATTCTAGGAACAGCTCTTATAAAGTCAACTTCTACATTAGGGTCTGAATTACATATAGTAGCATCTGTAGAAGTGGAATTAAATTGGTGATTCTTTGCATTGATTCTTCTTGCAGCGTTAATTTCTTTAACCCCTGCAACAACTTCAAAAAGTCTAGCTCTACCAGAAATTCCATAAGCTTTAAGTGAAGGAGTAACTGCTAAACATATGGTTTTTTCAGTTCTAGATTCATCAGCAACGACAAGGTGTGTTGATAGAGGATCTAGTCCGCGCTCAACACATTCAACTGATGCATAAAATGATTTTAAATCAATGGCTATAAAATAATTCTCCATAAAAAGCTACTCCTTTCGCATATAATTGTATCACAACTAGAACAGATGTTCAAGTTGGCGATAGAAGAATTCTTTTTTGCGTTATATTTTTAAAATATATAATAGATTGCAATAATAGTTTTGATTTAGTATAATATTTTTAGAATTTTTTGGGTGTAAGTTATACGATTTCTTGGAGGGGATCAAGTATAGACTTAGCAGAATGGAGGAGTTATGGCAATACATAAAGCTAGATTTGATAAAGAAGAGTTTAAAAAAGCCGTAGTTGGAAATTGTAAGTCTTTATACAGAAAAACATTAGACGAGGCAAGTCAACAGCAAAGGTTTCAGTCAGTAGCTTATGCAGTAAAGGACTTAATTATGGATAAGTGGATTGCAACACATAAGCAGTATGACAAGGAAGATCCAAAGGTTGTTTATTATATGTCTATGGAGTTCTTAATGGGAAGAGCCCTTGGTAATAATATGATCAATCTTATGCAGTATAAGGAAATTAAAAAAGCGTTAGAAGAGTTGGATTTAGATATTAATGAAATAGAAGATCAAGAGCCAGACCCAGCATTAGGAAATGGTGGTCTTGGTAGACTTGCAGCTTGTTTCCTTGATTCTTTAGCAACACTTGAATATCCATCATATGGATGTGGAATCAGATATAGATATGGTATGTTTAAGCAGGAAATTAAAGATGGATATCAAATAGAAACACCAGATGATTGGTTAAGAGATGGTTATCCATTTGAAATTAAAAGGGCTGAGTATCGATATGAGGTGAAATTTGGTGGATATGTAAAGGTTGTAAAAGACGAAAAGACAGGACGAGATAATTTTGTACAAGAAGATTATCGCTCAGTAATAGCAGTTCCATATGATTTGCCAATATTAGGATACGGTAATAATACAGTTAATTCACTTAGAATATGGGATGCTGAACCTGTAGTAAAATTCAATCTAAATTCATTTGATAAGGGAGATTATCAAAAGGCTATTGAAGAGGAAAATCTTGCTAAGAACTTAGTAGAAGTGTTATATCCAAATGATAATCATTATGCAGGTAAGGAATTAAGATTAAAGCAGCAATATTTCTTTGTATCAGCATC
>NZ_JAEEVD010000067.1:0-10869 GCF_016290755.1 Lachnospira sp. | reverse complement strand
CTGGACATAGAAGATATGACCAGTGCCAGATGGGTGCCTGGGATGATACAAGTAATCAGTTGTCTTTATTTGGAGAGGATAACTGGCGCTATGTGGAATTTGATCATGCAAGCTCTAATAGACCAACTCTTGATGGAGAGCCTTCTTATGAGCAAATATTACAAGGCCTGCATGATGACACTCAACCTTACTGGCAATCAAGGGAGGTAAGAAGATACGCTTATTGGTCAGTGTTTGCTGGAGCTGCCGGACATACATATGGAGATTGTTCAATTATAATGTTTTATGATGGTAGTATAGACGGAGTGGTTTATGGAGCTAAGGATTATTGGCAAAAGGCTATGCATCATGAAGGCTCAGGACAGATGAAGCATCTTAAGGACTTAATGGAGTCAGTAGATTTTACTAATGGTGAATCAAGAGATGATTATTTAATAGAAGGACAGCGAGAAAAGCATGATAGAATTGCTGTATTTGCTTCTGATGATTTCTTGTTTGCCTATAATTATTTAGGAAAGAGTTATAAATTAGATACTAGTGCTTATATTGGAAAAGATATTTATTATTTTAATCCGGCCACAGGAATTTATAGTTACATTGATAAGGTTAAAACTGATATTTACCAATATGAACAAATTCCAGATTACAATGGAAACACAGATACAGTGTTGGTTATAAAATAAAATAGATAATCCCTAGTAAAGCGGACATTCACAATCCACTTTACTAGGGATTTTTTATTATTAGCCTATAGCCTAACTTGCAAGTCTATTAGATGTCTTATTTTTACAATTCTTATAAACTAACTTTAAAAACTCCTCATGAATTCTTTTATCTTTTGTCATTTCAGGATGGAAGGCAAGGGCTATTTGATTTCCATATTTAGCGGCTATTATTCTGCCATCAACTTTAGATAGAATCTCAATCTTAGGAGATAAGCATTCTTTAATGTATGGAGCACGAATAAAGCAAAGAGGGAAATCTTTTATAGCTCCAACATTAGCGGTAGTTACAAAGCTTCCAAGCTGTCTACCATAGGCATTTCTAACTACTTTAATTGGAAATGTACCAAGATGGCAGTCATTTTCATTTTCAATTTCTCTAGCTAGTAAAATAAGTCCTGCGCAGGTTGCTAGCACTGGCATGCCAGACTCAATCCTTTCTTTTATGGGTTTTAAAAGATCAAGCTCCTTTAGTAGTTTTCCCTGAACTGTGCTTTCACCGCCTGGAAGTACAAGAGCATCGATTTTTTCTAAGTCCTTTAACTGTCTGATTTCTACCAGGTCTACCAGTTCAGACATTTCCTTCTTTGTAAGTACATTTTCAAGCATCTTAATGTGTTCAATAAAGGCGCCTTGAAGGGCTAAAACACCTATCTTCATTAAATACCACGCTCCTCCATAATAATCTTGATTTCGTTAGGGTTAATACCCACCATTGCTTCACCAAGATCTTCAGATAACTTTGCAATAAGCTTAGCATCCTGATAATTTGTAACAGCCTCAACAATGGCAGCAGCTCTTTTTCTTGGGTCACCTGACTTAAAGATACCAGAACCTACAAATACGCCCTCAGCACCAAGCTGCATCATAAGAGCGGCATCTGCTGGAGTTGCAACACCACCGGCAGCAAAGTTAACTACAGGAAGCTTTCCATTTTCATGGACATAAACTACTAAATCGTATGGTACCTTAAGTTCCTTAGCAGCCTCGAAAAGCTCGTCCTCTGACATAGAAACAAGCTTTCTAATTTCAGAGTTCATTTTGCGCAAATGTCTAACTGCCTGAATTACATCGCCAGTACCAGGTTCACCTTTAGTTCTAATCATAGATGCACCTTCGTTAATTCTACGAAGAGCCTCACCTAAGTCTCTTGCGCCACAAACGAATGGAACCTTAAACTTTGTCTTATCAATATGGTAAATGTCATCTGCAGGTGATAAAACCTCAGATTCATCAATATAGTCGATTTCAATTGCCTCAAGGATCTGAGCCTCTACGAAGTGACCGATTCTACACTTGGCCATAACAGGTATAGAAACTGCTTCTTGAATGCCTTTAATCATCTTTGGGTCGCTCATTCTTGAAACACCACCGGCTGCTCTAATATCAGCAGGGATTCTCTCAAGTGCCATAACAGCACAAGCACCAGCTTCTTGGGCAATAATTGCCTGTTCAGGGGTTGTAACATCCATAATAACGCCACCCTTTAACATCTGTGCCAATCCCTTGTTTAATTCATATTGTTCTGTCTTATTGTTCATCTCATTTTCCTCCCTTAGAACGTTTTAATAAATATTATTATTCTACTGGTTATATGAAAATAACCAAAATTAAAAGAAATAATATAACCAGATTTAATCAAAACGAGTCTATTATCTTTAGTAAATGAATGTTATAATATGATAGAATAGCTAAAGTTGTGTTATTATGGAGGTAGTATGGAAGTATTTAAGGAAAACCAATTGGATATAATGTTATATGTATGTGGGATATGTACAGCCCTTATGATTTTAGCTTTTATATCAAAGGCAATTCCTAAAAAAAGAAGAGTAGCACTTATTCTTATGGAATTAAGTTCATTTAGTTTGCTATTTTTTGATAGACTTGCATACATTTATAGAGGAAATATCTCAGACTTAGGATATATCATGGTAAGAGTAAGTAATTACATGGTTTATGCATTAAGTCTATTTGTCATATTTACTTATAATCTGATTATAAAGGACTCAATAAGTAAAAATCGCGATTCTAAGAAATATATTTTAATAATTATTAAAGCAGTAGATTTTTTAATAATTGTAGGAGAGATTTTGATTGTTATTTCTCAGTTTACAGGAATGTATTACACCTTTGATGAATTTAACAGGTATCAAAGAGGTAAGTTCTTTGTTATAAGTTATGTTTCTCCCCTAATATCCTTGATTTTATTGCAGGTAGTAGTTCAAGCTAATCGAAAAAACATTAGTAGATTAATGCGTATACCGCTAGAACTCTTTAGCATTATACCATTAGTGGCTACAATAGCTCAGATTTTCCTTTATGGTTTGTCTTTGACTAATATTTCGATTGTAGGAATTGCAATGCTTTTATACATTTTCTCACTACTAGATATTAACGAAATGGTTAGTAAGGCTAATGAAAATGAAATTAGAATCCTAAAGGAAGAACAAGAACTTTTATCTAGTATGTTTGAGGAAACAGCCTCTGCCCTAGCAAGTGCTATTGATGCTAAGGATGAATACACTCATGGACATTCAAGACGTGTGGCTAGATACTCTGAGTTAATTGCTAAGAGGGCGGGTTTAAAAGATGCAGACTGTAAGAAGGTATATTATACAGCCTTGCTTCATGATGTAGGAAAAATTGGAATTCCAGATAGTATTATTAATAAACCAGGGAAATTAACTGAGGAAGAATACGATACAATTAAGCTCCATACAACCATTGGAAGCCAGATTCTATCTAGTATAAATTCCTCTCCATATCTTAGTATAGGGGCCAGATATCATCATGAATGGTATGATGGAAGTGGATATCCTGAAGGTCTAAAGGGTGCAGAGATTCCTATTATTTCAAGAATTATTGCGGTAGCGGATGCTTATGATACTATGACTTCAAAGAGAAGCTATAGAGATCCTTTGCCACAATGGAAGGTGCGTGAAGAAATAATTAATGGTTCGGGAACACAGTTTGACCCTTTTTTTGCCAATGAAATGTTAAATATTATGGACTCAGACGCCATTTATATTGATAGTGAATTACAATTAGCAGAGCAGTTACAAAAAGCTCAGTAAGGAGATGCTTATGACTAATAATGATGTGAGAATCGTTATGTATCACTACACAAGAGATCTAAAACACTCAAGATATCCCAATATTAAGGGACTTGATTATCCTTTATTTAAAGAACAGCTAGAATATCTTAAGGCACATTTTAACATAATAAGCATGGAAGAGCTTTTACTAGCATCTCAGGGAAAAACTTCCCTTAAGGATAATGCGCTCTTGTTAACTTTTGATGATGGTTATATCGATAATTTCACATTTGCATTTCCACTTTTACAGGAACTAAATTTAACAGCTTCCTTCTTTATTACTGGAAAAACTTTTGCAAAGCATCAGTTATTAGATGTCAATAAAATTCACTATATACTTGCAAGTACAGAGATTAATTTAATTATAGAAGAACTAAAGAAGAAACTAGATTATTACAGAGGTAGGGAATTTGTCTATCCCTCTAATGAAGAATTATGGAATCAATTTGCCAAGGAAGGAAAGTATGATCCTAAGGAAGTGGTTTTTGTAAAAAAATTACTTCAGACGGTACTTCCAGAAAGACTAAGAAACATTATTTCTAGTGAGCTTTTTAAGGAGTTTCTAGGAGTAAGTGAGGAACAATTAGCTTATGAATTATACATGACAGAGAATCAGGTTCGTGTTTTAAAAAGAAATGGCATGTTTATAGGAATTCATGGCTATGATCACTATTGGCTGGGAAAATTAGAAAAGGAACAGATGGAGAAGGATTTAGAGACAGCCCTAGATACTCTAGATGAATTTATTGATAGAGATAACTGGGTAATGAATTATCCTTATGGTAGTTACAATCAGGACGTTTTGGATTTTGTTTCAAAGAAAGGGGCTAAACTTGGCCTTACAACAGAGGTTAGGGTGGCTAATCTAGAAAAAGATAACAAACTATTACTTCCTAGATTTGATTGTAATGATTTCCCACCAAAAAGCGAGAATTATAAGAACTTCTAGAATTGAAGCAGACCCGAATCCGGCGCTAGACTTACGAGCGAGTCTTGAGGATAAATTAGTATCCTTATTGATAAAAATTCCCTTTTTAGAAATTAACTTTTGTGGTTATAACAACATTCACTTTCTAAAGAAAACTATATAGTATTGTTATAAAGGTTTTTATCAAGAAAGGATATACTATGGGAAAGAAAATTAATTTAAAGAAAAGTGTGTATGAACTTTGTAACGAGTATCCAGAACTTATAGATATAATGCTAGAATTAGGCTTTACCGAGGTTACTAAGCCCGGTATTTTAAATACAATGGGCAAGGTTATGACAATTCCTAAGGGCGCAATTATGAAAAAAATCGACATGGTGGATGTGGTTTTAGCTCTTAAAAATAATGGCTTTGAGCTTGAAGGCAAGATGCCAAGTTTTGTTCAGAAACGAATAGCTAAGAAGATGTTAGAGTCACAGCTTCCTAAAAGAAAGGATGTCAATGGCAATGAAATCAAGGAATTAGAACTTGATGAGAGAACCCTAAAGATTAAGTCCTATGTTGAAAGATTATCTAAGGGTGAAGATATTGAATCCGTTAGAAAAGATTTCGTGGAAAATTTTACGGATGTAGATGCGGCAGAAATTGCTAAGGCAGAGCAGTCCTTAATTACGGGAGGTACACCAGTTTCCGAAGTGCAGAAATTATGTGATGTTCACTCAGCTCTTTTCCATGGTGCTACAAGAGAGGAGAAGATTGCCAATGCAGAAAAGGCAGTAGAGGAATCTCTAAAACGTCAAAGGGGAGAAGGAGCAGAAGTAAAAACAGCCCAGACTCTAGTAGCACCTAATGGAAACTCAATTTTCTATGGTTCAATTGGCAAGCTAGATGTTAAGGAAGCCATGAGTGAATCCTTTGGTATGGGAATTGGCTCTAAATTTAAGGCAGCTCCTGTAAAAAGACAGGATGGGGCTGATAGTATTTATATGGAATTAAGAAAGATTGAGAATCACCCACTTAATACATTTGCTCTTGAAAACGAGGCTATATCAGATGCTTTAAAGGAATTAAGAAGAGCCATGGATACTAAGGAAAATGTTATGCCAGCCTTAAAGAAAGCAAGAGAAGCTTCAATTCACTATGCAGAAAAAGGGGATTTATTATATCCAATTCTTAATGTTAAGTATGGATTTTCGGGCCCTTCTAATGTAATGTGGGGCGTTGATGATGAAATTCGTGACGAGATGAAATCTCTTTACAATAGAGCCCTAGAAGATGAGTGTTTTTTAACTAATGAGCTTTGGAACGAGCGATTAGACGCAGTTGTTACAAGGGCTGAGGAGATGATTTACAAAGAAGAAAATATCCTATTCCCATTATGCGCAAAGAATTTTACAGAGGAAGACTGGTGCGATATTGCTAGAGATTTTGCAGATTATAAGCCATGTCTTATTGGAAATCGTCCATTATGGGAAAAGGCTACTCCAAAGGGAAATGTTAAAAACTATAGCCAGGAAGCTGGTAGTGCTAATCTTCCTTCAGGCCGCTTAACTATTGAGCAGCTAGATGCCATGCTTAATACAATTCCAATGGAATTAACTTTTGTTGATGCAGATAATGTTAATAGATATTTTAATGATGGAGAGGATGTAAAGCTCTTTAAAAGACCTTTATCAGCTCTAGGTAGAGAAGTATTTTCATGCCATCCACCTAAAATTGAACCAATGGTTCGCATGATACTTGAGGACTTTAAGGAAGGCAGAAGAGACTGCGTTGATGTTTGGACAAGTAGAGATGATGAGCCAGTACTTATTAAGTATATGGCAGTTCGTGATAAGGATAAAAACTATATAGGTACCCTTGAATGTGTACAGCCAATGGGCTTTGCCGAAAAGCACTTTAAGAGGAGCTAAGTTATAATAAATATAGCTTAATAATATAAAGACATTTGTAAAAAATTGACTAATTATAAAAAGTGTACTTAAGTCTAAAGGCTAAAAAATGGGTCCAGACTTTATTTTTTAAAGTATTTTTCGAATCGCTTTAAAAATATTGTCCAAAGACCCTATTTTTGTTAATATAATGAACGAAAAAACACATTTGAAAGAGGAATTTATATTAATGAAAAAGAAGAGATTATCATTATCAGCCAAGATTTTTATAGCTTTGGTTTTAGGTATAATAGCTGGTATAGCCTTAACAGCTAAACCAGAAATTGCAACAACTTATATTAAGCCTTTCGGTACAATATTCCTTAATCTTGTTAAATGGGTAGTTGGACCATTGGTTTTCTTCTCAATTATGAGCGGAGTTCTTTCTATGAAGGATATTAAGAAGGTAGGTTCTATTGGTGTTAAGACTGTTTTATATTATATGTGTACAACAGCCTTTGCTATTACAATAGGTCTTATTTTTTCAAATATCTTCAAGGGGATTTATACAGTAGTTGAGACAACAGATTTAACTTATGAAGCTTCAGAATCAGTAAGCTTTATGGATACATTAGTGGGAATGTTCCCATCAAACTTTGTACAGCCTTTTGTAGAAGCTAACATGTTACAGATTATTGTAGCTTCATTAATTATTGGCTTTGCTTTATTACTTATTAATAATAACAGTGATAAGCAAAAGGATTTCACCTTAGTAGATACAGTTAATGACATTTTCTTAAAGGCAATGGAAATGATTATTAGCCTTTCGCCAATCGGTGTATTTTGTTTACTTTGTCCAGTAGTAGCTGAGAATGGACCAGCAGTACTTGGTTCACTTGCTAAGGTATTACTTGTAGCTTACTTAGCATATATTATTCATATGTTAGTAGTTTATTCATTAACAGTTTCAACATTTGCTAAGGTTTCACCTCTTAAGTTCTTTAAGGAAATGTTACCAGCAATTATGTTCTCCTTCTCATCAGCTTCTTCAGTAGGTACACTTCCAATTAACATGGAATGTACAGAAAAGCTTGGTGCAGACAAGGATATTTCAGCTTTCATCCTTCCACTTGGTGCAACTATCAATATGGATGGAACAGCAATTTATCAGGGTGTGTGTGCAATCTTTATTGCCTCATGCTATGGAATTAACTTAACATTTCCACAGATGCTTACAATTGTACTTACAGCAACACTTGCTTCAATTGGTACAGCCGGTGTTCCTGGTGCAGGTATGGTAATGCTTGCTATGGTATTACAGTCAGTTGGCCTTCCAGTTGAAGGTATTGCCTTAGTAGCTGGTGTTGATAGAATATTCGATATGGGACGAACAACAGTTAACATCACAGGTGATGCATCATGTGCAGTTATAGTATCTGCTCTTGAAAGACGTAAGACAGAGAAGAAATTAAAGGCGCAAGCAACAAACTAATTAGCTTAAATAAACGGGAAAAAGAAAAAGCCTTAAGTTATTATCGTAAAATGTAATAGCTTAAGGCTTTTATCTTTTATATTGTTTTTTGGCTAAGCGCATATTTCTTCCACCTATCCAGATGTGATTTCTTTTAATACTTAAGAAGCTCCAAAGAGGGAAGAAATAAATTTGAAGGAATAGCTTTAAACTAAGCTTATTGACTCCTATTTCCTTATAAAGCTTTTTAGCTAGTTGTCTAAGTTCCTTTTCTTCTTTAAGAAAATGTTCAGCATGAGCTCCAGCAGCAAATCTATTAAGGGAATATAAAATGTGTTCATTGATTGCTCGAAGCTCCTTAGAATCATGGATTATTAATTTGCTAGTAGATATATGTCTTTGACAAGAAACAAGCATACCAGTATAAATCTTACTAGAAGGTGTTGTCATAATACTGTTTTCATGGAATCTGTGATAAATCAACTTATTATTAATTATTGCTGCCTTGTTAAGCTTTAATGAAAGGTCAATGGCAAAAATTCTATCTTCAAGTACATAGTCTTCAAATTCAACCTTTTCTATTAAACTGCGTTTATATAGTTTATTCCATGCTCTTGCAAGGATAAGATCTTCATAGGCTAAGGTTTTTAGAAAATCAATGGAATCAAGATATTTTCTAAAATCTACATCCTCATACTTTATGATTTCAGGTGTATTACCATCCTTAAAATCATATTCATAGCAGGCAACTAGGTCTAAATTATCCTTCTTAAGAGTTTTATATAAGAACTCTA
The DNA here is from genome assembly GCF_016290755.1 of Lachnospira sp. Classification (NCBI taxonomy): domain Bacteria; kingdom Bacillati; phylum Bacillota; class Clostridia; order Lachnospirales; family Lachnospiraceae; genus Lachnospira; species Lachnospira sp. The sequence continues at coordinate 1,988 of NZ_JAEEVD010000067.1, read as the reverse complement.
AAGTTTGTGGTGAAATAATATCGTCGCTATCGACATAGAAAATATAGTCGCCATTTGCCTTTGAAAAACCATAATTTCTTGTTAAAGATAAACCTGAGTTTTCTTTATAGAAATACTTGAATCTAGAATCATATTCTGTCCAATTTTTACAAATAGTTTCAGAATCATCTGTTGATCCATCATTAATCATAAGTACTTCGAAGTCCGTATAGGTCTGAGCTTTAATACTATTAAAGCATTCGTTTAAATATTTAGCTGTATTGTATATGGGTATAATAATACTAATCATATTCTCTCCTGTGTATGGTAAATTGTATTACATTTAAGAATTTTAACATGTTATTGTTATATATTATTGAAAAAAAAAGACATAAATTCTAAAAAAATTGATTTGATTTATTGAGACATTTGTGTAAGAATAAGATTTTAGTGGGAGGAATAAAAATGTCAAATTTAATGAAAAAGATTATTAATTATGCGATTATTGTTTTAATGTTTTTTCTAGCTATCTATGAATGTAGAATCATTATAGGGCTAACAGATAACAATGTTTATACAGAAACTGTAATGATTTTAGATAAAAAGGAAGCTCGTCAAAATGGACATATTAAAGCATTACGACCTAGTAGTTATTACATGATAGCTGTTGATGGTGAGGGTAATAGCTATAAAGTTATGAAATGGGGAGCACAGGTAGGAGATGTGATACCTATTTATACCACAAAGTTACAGCATGATAGCTCTGAACCAGCGTGGTATAGTTCTATGAGTGATTTAAGGATGTCGAATATAATGTATATAGTTACAGGAGCAGTACTTTTAATTGTTCTATTCTTTATAAGTAGAAGCCTTAGAAAAAGCTATAAATCTCCTAAGAATGACGTGAATAATAATCAATATCATCAGAACGTGAATAATAATCAATATCAAGGCTATAATCAGAACGTGAATAACCAATATCAAGGTTTTAATCAGAAAAACAATTAATATAATTAGAAAAGGACATCCTATTATGATATGTACCCAGAATCCTGGACACATATCATAATAGGATGCCTTTTTATTTATTTTAAGACTAAACAAATTGGTGCATGATCCTGACGTTCACCAGAATCCACCATCTCTGAAGAAACTAAATTTTCCTTTAAACGATTGCTAATTAGGAAGTAGTCAATTCTCCAGCCAGAGTTATTAATCTTACTTGTCTTAATTCTTTGAGACCACCAAGAATAGCAGCCTTTTTCATCTGGATGAGTATAGCGGAAGCTATCTGTAAAGCCCTTTGCTAATAGATTAGTAAAGCCTTCTCTTTCCTCATCTGTAAATCCTGCTGACATATGATTAGATGCTGGATTTGCAAGGTCAATTTCCTCGTGGGCTACATTGTAGTCCCCACAAGCTATAACAGGCTTTGTCTTATCAAGCTCTGCAAGATAGTTAGCGTAACATTTGTCCCATTCCTGACGAAGAGCTAGACGCTTAAGTCCATCTCCGGCATTAGGGGTATAAACAAGGTTGAAGAAATAGTCCTCAAGCTCAAGAGTAATCATTCTACCCTCATCATCCATAGTGTCAGGAGCTCCAATCTTTGGGAAGCTAGCCTTAACCTGCATGTCTTTTTTATACAAAACCATAGTTCCTGCATAGCCCTTTCTAGCTGGTGGGCAAGAACTTACAAATTCATAGTTATAATCTGGAAAGAAAGCCTTAAGTGCAGTTTCCTGCTTTGCATTCATGCCAGTGCTAGGAAGCTTAGTTTCCTGAATAGCAATAAGGTCTGCGTCTTCATTTGCAATAGTCTTTAAAACTTCTCTTGTGAGTAAAGCTCTGGTGCTATCACTTGTAAGAGCAGCATTTAAAGAATCAATATTCCAAGAAATAAATTTCATAATTGTTCTCCTTTTCTTGTAGTTATTTGCGTAGCAAATCACTACTCGTGTGCGAGCCGCGGCAAAGCCGCATCTAATGCGAGCACTTCCTTTTTTCTT
>NZ_JAEEVD010000066.1:0-10891 GCF_016290755.1 Lachnospira sp. | reverse complement strand
CTAATATGAATCCTGTTTTAAAGAAGTTTATTACAGCTGGAATGTATCTTGTTCATGGATGTTTGAAGTTATTTCATGTAACATCAAAAAAGACTTATAAAAAATATTTAAAATATGCTACAAATTGTCCTGAAAAAGATTCCGATCTTTATATAGATTATTCTTATATTACAGGCGAGAATCTAATGGTAAGAAAGAGTGATGCTTGGCCACTTATTGATGTGCCTTTTGAAGATACAACTGTTAAGATGGTTAAGAATTACGATGAATTCTTGCGCAAGGAATATGGGGATTATATGGAGTTACCTCCAGAAGACCAAAGACATAATCATTTGGCAAGTTATATAGATTTTGGAGAAGAATAAAATGGGAAATAATAAAAAATTGTCAATGGCATCAAGTGTTATGTGGAACACTTGTGGCTCAACATTTTACTTAGCTTGTCAGTGGTTAATGACAGTTTTAGTCGTTAGATTATCTGGCCTACATGCTGGTGGAATTTTAACTTTAGCTATTTCTGTAACTAATATCTGGTATGCAATATCAGTTTATGGCATGAGAAATTATCAGGTTTCAGATGTTAAGAATAAGTATTCCTCAGGGACATACTTTTACAGCAGAATTATAACCATAGGCTTATCATTAATAGGATGTATTGTTTATATTTTAGTTATACCATATTCAGTAGAGCAGAGAGCTTGTATTATAACTTATTTTATAGTTAAGGCTGTAGAAGCTACATTTGATTGTTTCTCTGGTATGTTTCAGAAAAACTGGAGACTAGATATAGCAGGTAAGTCAATGCTTATTCGAGGAGCTATAACACTTCTCTCATTCTCGGTTGTTTTATATATAACTCAGAATATGTTTTTAACACTTATTGTGGTGGCTGTACTAACAGCGCTTGCAATAATTGTTTACGATTTACCAAGAGTTAGAGATTTAGAAAGTCTTAAGTTTGATTTTAAGTCTAAAGTTGTTATTGAACTTTTAATTGAGTGCTTACCACTTGTAATATATAGTTCTTTATCAACTTCCATAGCTTCAATTCCACGTTTATACATGGAAAGAATAATGGGAAATGATATTTTAGCTATTTATGGAGCAGTAGCCACACCAGTTTTAATTATTCAGGTGGGAGCTACATATATATTCAATCCTTTTGTTACATTGTTTGCTGAAAAGTATAATAATGACGATATTAAGGGCTTCTTAAAGATATTAGCTAAGTGTATAGTTGCAGTCTGTATAATATCAGTTATAGGTCTTATTGGTGGAGCTTTAGTAGGCAAATGGGGCTTGAATTTATTATACGGAAGCACAGTTGCATCGCATGTGGATTTATTAATGCCGCTAATTATTTGTACAATAATTACAGCTGTTTCATGGTTATTCTGTGGTGTTCTAACTGTAATTAGAGGATTTAAGGGGCTTGTTATATCTAATTTGGCAGCTGTGTTAACATCACTTGCTTTATCGCCAATACTTGAAAAAAGTATGGGAATGCAGGGTGCATCATTAACCCTTGCTTTGGCGACAATTATTGAAATTATTATTTTAGTAGCTGATATGTTTATTATATTAAACAAGAAATCTAATAGATAGAAAAATAAGAAGTAGAAATCGAATGATTTCTACTTCTTATTTTTTATTCTTTAGGAACGTTTAGTTTTAAATAGAGTGCACCTAGAACACACATAATTCTACGTATAAATACGCTAATAGTAATTTGGAATTTAGATAGTCCAATAACTGGGGCTGCTTTTTCCATTAAATGCTTGTGTTCTGCAACATATGTCTTGGTTTTACCACCACCAAGGACTTGACCAGTGTTAGAATCATTTCTTATTCTAAAGTAGTTAAGTGGCTTGTCATGTAGAATATATACCTTACCAGAACAGTAAATTCTCATATAAAAGTCATAGTCTACAATAAATACAAAGCTTGGATCAAAGCCACCAATTTTATCATGGATTTTTTTTCTAAATAAATTAGCAGCTGGTGCTCCAAGATAATTTCTTGTGAAAGCAGAGTATTTAACAGCCTTTTTACCATCTATTTTACCACTTTTGTGATATCTTCTATAATAGCCTTTTAAGTCCCCATTTAAATCTACAAAACGGGTATCAGAAGAAACACATAAGACTTCATTATCTTGCTCCATAATAGAAACTTCTGTTTCTGTTAGATCAGGATCCATTAAATCATCTGCACATACTAATTTTAAATATTTTCCTGTACATAATTCTAGCGAATGATTCCAATTACCACTCATTCCAAGATTTTTTTCATTTTTATATAGTCGAATTGATCTATTTACATTTGGCTTATTTGTTAATTCATTTTTTTCATAATTCTTTTTATATTCATTAATGACTTCCCAAGTAGAATCTTTAGAACCATCGTCTACGACTATTAATTCTATGTTGGGATATGTTTGATTCATGATTGAATCCATTGTTTCTGTGATGTAATCAGCATTATTGTACGCTGGAATACATATTGATACTAAAGGTTTATCCATATTATGTTAACGGGTGTAACCCTCCTCCATATATAATAATGTAAACATTTAAAAATGCATTAATTATGATAACAGATAATACTATTAATTACAAATTTATGGCTAGATTTTAATAATAATTAATATTATAATTTAAAATAAGCTTATAATAAAGGAGATTAAGTTTATAAAATGAGAGAGAAAATAATAAGTAAAGTTGCAGCAGGAGTACTATTAGTTGCATTGATTACATGCTCGTTTGCATTATGCTATACTAATAAAAGTTATATTAATTATATTCATAAAACGAATGATATTGTATCAGTTATTAGTGAGGAAGAATTTTTATCAGATAATGTAGATAATGATGGGTCAATTAATGTAAATTTTAATAACAACATAAATAAAACAAAATATATAACTATTAAACTTAAAGAAGATGCATTATATGATAAAATTATAGATGTGTATCTATATGGTAAAGCAAATCAAGAAGAGTTAATAACAATTGTAAATGCAATTACAAATTCTAAATCGGGATATGCTTTTTTAGAGATACAAAATATTGATGATGTAAATTCTTTTATGATTTCTGAAATTAGTGTTAATACAGTAGATTCTATTGAGTTTCATGAAAATGATTTTGAATACAATGTAGAATCAATTAAGTTTAAATATATACCTTTTTTAATTCTTGTACTATTATCTTTAGGAGTGTCTGTAATATTTATATATTATGACAAAAAGAGAAACATGATAAGTCGTATTATTGTATATATAAAAAAACATAAACGAATGTTGATATTATCTATTGGATATATAGTTATTTCTTTGGCCGTTTCAATTTTAATAGAAAATGTTGTTTATAGAGTTATGAACATTATAAATATAGATACAACTTTTAGATATAGTAGAATGATATTTGTTTTATGTATGTTCATTATGGTTGGGTGGATATATATTACTAGGAATATAACACAAAAATTCGAAATAATCCTTTCGGGATATATTTTGATTATTGGTCTAAGTATATGTTGCATCTGTCCATTTGGACATGCAGGATGGGATATAGATACGCATTATAGATTATCATTAAATGCTTCATATTTAGGAGATACATATCAAACGAAGACAGATTTATATATTACAAATGCAAGATTACAGTCATTAATAAAAAACGATTATTCTGGAAACAGAGAAAATATAAATAATTTAAATCATAATTATACAAATATTGTTGATAAATCTAAAGAAAGTATATCTTTAGCGCATGTACCAGCAGGAATTGGAATGGCTCTTGGAAGATTGTTTAATTTATCATTTAGAGCAATATATATATTGGGAGAAGTGTGTAATTTATTAGTTTATACAGTGTTGTGTTATTTAGCTATGAAAAAATTAAAAAGCGGTAAACTAATACTTGCATCAATAGCACTTTTGCCTACAAATATTTTTATTGCATGTTGCTATAATTATGATTATTGGGTATTAGGATTTTCTTTTTTGGGTATTGCTTATTTTATTGGAGAGTATCAAAGGCAAGAAACCAAAATTAGTTATAGAGATGAAATTATAATGTGCTTTTCACTTATGGTAGCTTGTATACCGAAACAAATATATTTACCTATGCTTGTTCTACCATTCTTCATGCCATGGAAAAAAATGGTAAGTAGGGTAAAGTATTATATCATAGCAATATCTCCTTTTATATTAACTGGTATAATGTTGATTATTAGAATGTTTAATGAAATAAATATAACAGGAGATGTAAGAGGAGGAGCTGGAGTGAATCCAGTTGAACAATTATATTTTATCTTCAATAATGCTATTGCGTATTCGATGATATTAATAAAAACTATATTTAGTTTTTTATCGTTTGATTTTTTGAAGCAAGGAATTACAAATTATGGAAATCTAGGATTTTCTACATATGGATGGTCATTGATTATTATAGTGATAATTATAGTTACAATACTTGATAAGTCAGAATGCGATAAAGCAATTTCTAATGTTTTAGTTAGATTATATACATTAGTTCTCTTATTAGGTGGTGTTGCTTTAATATCAACAGCATTTTATCTCGCATATACAGCGGTAGGTTCAGAATCAATTAATGGCGTTCAAGCTAGATATTTTACACCTATAATATATCCATTTTTAGCGGTAGTAGGATTTAGCAAAATTAAAATAGAATTCGATAAAAGAAAGTTGCTATATTTATTATTAGTGGTATATTTTGTTGTAAATATGTTTGGTGTATATAATATGATGTTAGTAAGATTAATATAATAAAAACACTCTGTCTTATTTTAATATGAGATAGAGTGTTTTTCGATTTATTTATCAACTTAAAAATTAAACAACAAGGTGAAATCCAATTTAACTTGTGCTATAATCTATCCATTACAGACTAGATTTGTTATCCAATTTGGAGGAATTAGTAAGTTATGAAATGTATTATATTAGCTGGTGGTAGTGGAGATGCTTTATGGCCATTATCACGCAGACAATTTCCTAAGCAGTTTATGAATGTTAAGGAAGGAAGATCTATATTACAGGAGACAGTAGTTCGTAACATGCCTTTCTGTGATGAGTTTTTAATTATTACTAACGAAAGTTATAAGCATATAGTTAATGGTCAATTAAAGGCTTTCCAGAGTCTTAAATATCGTGTTTTACTTGAAGGTGAAGCACATGGAACAGCAGCAGCTATTATGCTTGGTACTTTATTCTGTAACCAAACAGAAACTGTATTAGTAGTTAACTCAGATAACCTGATTGAAGGTGATAATTATAAGGATACAATTATTGCTGCAAAGGAATTATCCAAGAATGGTGATATTGTAACAGTTGGATCAAAGCCTCTTTATAGAACATCTACCCTTGGATATATAAAGAGAAAAGGAGAATTGGTTACTCAGTATATTTCAAAGGTTAACTTTGATAATATGCAAAGTAAAGACTTTAGCTATGAAGAGGGCTATCTTTGGAATACAGGCATTTTAGTATTTAGTGCAGGTGCAATGATTAATCTAGTTAGTAAAGTTAATCCTGAGCTTTTTAAAAAGTGTAAACAAGCTAAGAGAAAAGTTCCTGCTATTAGAAGATCAATTAAGTTTAATGAGAATGTTATGAAAGATATTCCAACAGGTAGTATTGAGACTTTAGTATTTGAGCAAGCTGATAAGATTAAAGTTGTAGAAGCTACATTTGGATGGAAGGATGTAGGTTCAGCTAATGACTTAGAAGACATTGCACAGGTACATAATCAGGAATTTGTCATTAAGAAGGATTGTAATAACGTTACTGTAATAAATGAAGCCGAAAGAAAGCTTGTTGTAGCTAATGATTTAAAAGATATTGTAGTTGTTAATACAGAAGATGCATTATTAGTGTCTTCAAGACGTTCAGCTGATAGTGTTAAGGATATCATTAAGGATAATAGAGATACTTATGAGATGTACTTTGATCATAACAGAATTTCTTATAAAGAATGGGGTACACATGAGCTCTTAAGCTATAACGAAGGTTATAAGGTACGTAAGGTTACAGTTTATCCTGGATATCAGATGAACTTACATAAGCATGAACTTAGAACAGAACATTGGTCAGTAGTTGAAGGTGTTGCAACTATTACAGTTGGAGATGAGACTAAGGACTATAATAGATTTGAAAGCGTAGATGTACCGATAGGTGTAATGCATAAGGTTGCTAATAAGACTGATAAGGATTTAATTATTATTGAAATCGGAATTGGTGAAAACCTTATGGATGATGATTTCGTAAAAATTTATCAGACATCAGAAGAGAACAATAATGTTGTTGCAGCAGTAGAACCTATTGTAAAACTTGATCCAGCCTTTAAGGATAATCTTTGGGGTGGAACTAAGCTTCGTGATGTATATGGTAAGAAATGTGATTATGACATTATTGCAGAGAGTTGGGAATTATCAGCCCACCCTGACGGACTTAGTAGAATAGCTACGGGTAAATATAAGGGTAGATTATTTAACGATTTCTTAAGTGTTATTGGTAAGGAAGCGCTAGGATGGAAATGTCAGGCACAGGACAGATTCCCGATTCTTATTAAGTTTATCGATGCTAAGAAGGATCTTTCAATTCAGATTCATCCTGATGACGAGTATGCTCTTGAGAAAGAAAATGAGTATGGTAAGAATGAGATGTGGTATGTAATAGATGCAGAGCCAGGAGCATTCCTTTACTGTGGTCTTAAGAGAGATGCTACTAAGGAAGAAATCGAGGAAAGAATTAAGAATAATACAATTACAGAAATTCTTAATAGAATCGATGTTAAACCTGGAGATGTAGTAATGGTTAAGGCCGGAACTATTCATGCCATTGGTGCAGGTATCTTAATAGCGGAGATTCAGCAGAATTCAAACTGTACATACAGAATGTATGACTATGATAGAAGAGATAAGTTTGGTAATTTAAGAGAATTACATGTGGAAAAATCTCTTGATGTAGTTGTACCAGAAAAGTACGTTAAGGATAATAAGAATGAAATTATTCTTGCACGTAATGAACATTATACAGAGGAACGTCTTGTTCAGTGTAAGTACTTTGAAGTAACAAAGTATGAGGTGAATGATGAGGTTAGAATACCTGTAGATGAATCCTCATTTATGTCAGCATTATTTATTGAGGGAACTGGAAGTATTGCTGTAAAAGATGAGAACGGTGAATCATCAATGGAATATAAACCAGCAGACAGTTTCTTTGTAAGTGCAGGTAAGAAAGAGATAATTATTAGAGGAAAGGGCACATGCCTTATTACTCATGTATAAAAGAAGACTTACGATAAATATACTCCTTGTATACCCCCGCAATATAAGTTATAATATAAATATCTAATTTTGAGTAATTAAATAAGGAGGTTTTTATGGCAGAATTAATGATTTATCGCTGCAATATTTGCGGCAATATTATCATGAAACTTCATGATGGGGGCGGTCCATTAGTATGTTGCGGTCAGGACATGACTTTACTTAAGGCTAACACAACAGATGCAGCTACAGAGAAGCATGTACCAGTAGTTGAGTGCAACGGTGATGAAGTTATCGTAAAGATTGGTGAAGTAGAGCATCCAATGCTTGAAGAGCACTTCATCCAGTTTGTCTGTCTCCAGACAGAAGATGGTGTACTTGTAGAGTATCTCAAGCCAGGTCAGCCACCATGCGTTAAGTTTAACCTTGGCGGTAAGAAGGCAGTAGCAGCTTATGAGTATTGCAATCTCCATGGTCTATGGAAGAAAGATTTATAAGACTTGTAACATTTTCAAAAGAATATGCTACTAATAAACAACCCCACTGGGTCGTGTTAATAACAGAGATTATGCGCTGTTAATTGATGCGGACTGGTGGGGGTGTTTGTTAATTAGAGGGGATTATGTTATAGGGGTATCATAAGATTTATATAATTTGGATTATAATAATTGAAATTATATAAATTGCGTTAGCATTCTACAATGATAGAGCATTCAGATGTGATTAAAAAAACATTTCTAACATATTGAAATAAAAAAGCGTTACCGCCAAGTAATTCACCCTGTGAAAAACCTGCGATAACGCTTTCATTTTCATATATCTAATCTTTATCCCTAAGATTATCTCTAATTAGAAGTTCTCTTCATGCACTTCAAAGAAGCTCTTTGGATGTGCACAGACTGGACATGCTTCAGGAGCCTTAGTACCAACTACGATATGACCACAGTTACGGCATTCCCAAACCTTAACTTCGCTCTTCTCGAATACCTGCTTTGTTTCAACATTCTGTAAGAGCTTTCTATAACGCTCCTCGTGCATCTTCTCAATAGCAGCAACCATTCTAAACTTAGCAGCTAGGGCTGTAAAGCCTTCTTCTTCAGCAGTCTTAGCGAAACCATCATACATATCTGTCCATTCGTAGTTTTCGCCTTCAGCAGCTGATAAAAGGTTAGCTGGTGTATCACCAAGTTCGCCAAGTTCTTTGAACCAAAGCTTAGCATGTTCCTTCTCGTTGTTAGCTGTCTTCTCGAAGAGAGCTGCAATCTGCTCGTAGCCTTCTTTTCTTGCTACTGAAGCAAAATATGTATATTTATTACGTGCTTGTGATTCACCGGCAAAAGCGGTCTGTAAGTTCTTCTCTGTCTGTGTTCCTGCGTACTTGTTCATAATTAAAATCCTCCTTAAAATAAAAAAATTAATGATTCTTCTTGCAATCGTCGCATATATAAGAAATCTTAAGGTCATAAGATAGAATCTTAATACCGGATTGCTTTTCAAGTGATTCTGTTAAATCCTCAAATGTGAAATCGGAAATCTTACCACACTTGGCACATATTAAATGATCATGACGGATTGTCTTATCGTATCTATCAGAGCCTCCATCCATTGCAATCTTTCTAACATCGCCGTTCTTAACTAAGGTGCCTAGATTATTATAAATAGTTGCAAGGACGACTTTAGAATTCTTAGCCTTGAGCTTTAAATAGACTTCTTCCGCGGTTAAGTGATCGCTTGATGCATTTACAATGTCTAAAATTTCCTTAGCGTATTTCGTCATGGTAATTCTCCTTTCTTCTAGTTAGGCTTAAGAAAATGTATTTTAATTCCTCAGCTTAGAATTAGAATAATTCTAAAATTAAATTTTGTCAAGAGAATTTGCCAAACAAAAACTAATAAAATATTTAATTCACATCTAGAATACATATGTTTATTATAATATATACCCTGTAAATATACAAGTTCTATTGTCTTTTGGGAGATTTGGCTCTATAATTGTAGCTACGGGAAACTAGAAAAATTATTAGAATGCGCATCCTCGCGGAGCGTTTAACTCAGACGAAGTTTGTACCCCGACTGAGTTAAAATTTAGCTAGAAATTTAAGCAGAAAGGGAGCTAAGAGATTATGTATGATTATATTATAGTTGGCGCAGGCCTTTATGGCGCTACATTTGCAAGAGAATTAACAGATGCAGGAAAGAAAGTTCTTGTTATTGATAAGAGAGGTAACATCGCAGGTAATGTCTACACTAGAAAGGAAGAGGGCATTAATGTGCATGTTTATGGAGCACACATTTTCCATACTAATAACAAGGCTGTATGGGATTATCTTAATAAGTTTACAACTTTTAACAGATTCACTAATTCACCAGTGGCAAATTATAAGGGAGAGTTATACTCATTGCCATTTAACATGTGCACATTTAATAAGATGTGGGGTGTAGTTACACCAGCAGAAGCTAAGGCAAAAATCGAAGAGCAAAGAGCCGAGGGCGAAAAGGCAAGAACAAATCCAGATGGTTCAATTAATCCACCAGCTAACCTAGAAGAGCAGGCAATTAGTCTTGTAGGTAAGGATATTTATGAGAAGTTAATTAAGGGATACACTAAAAAGCAGTGGGGACGTGAATGTAAGGATTTACCTGCCTTTATTATTAAGAGATTACCAGTGCGACTAACTTTTGATAATAACTACTTTAATGCCCTTTATCAGGGAATTCCAATCGGCGGCTACACTAAGCTAGTGGAAAATATGCTTGAGGGTATCGACGTTAGACTTAACCTTGATTATCTTGATGAAGCAACAAAAAAGAGCCTTCTTGCTGAATTGAAGGAAGACGGCAAGGTAGTTTACACAGGCCCTATTGATGCTTACTTTAACTATAAGCTTGGCACTCTCGAGTATCGTTCAGTTCGTTTTGAAAATGAAACACTTGATATTCCAAACTTCCAAGGAAACGCAGCTGTTAACTACACAGATAGTGAAACACCTTGGACAAGAATTATTGAACATAAGTGGTTTGAATTTGGTAAGGATGAAGAGGGTAACGACCTTCCTAAGACCATCATTTCAAGAGAGTACAGTTCTGAGTGGAAGCCAGGAGATGAGCCATACTACCCAGTTAATGATGAGAAGAATGGCAAGCTCTATGAAGATTACAAAGCTCTTGCAGCTAAAGAAGATAAGGTAATCTTTGGCGGTAGACTTGGAGAATATAAGTATTATGATATGGATGCTGTTGTAGCATCAGCACTTGATAGAGTAGAGAAAGAGCTAGCATAGAAGTCACAAAGCTGACTACGAATGTCCGCTTCACACCCCATATTACTGTAATAAGCAGTAATGTGGGGGTTTTTTATTATTTGTGAAGTGAGTGAAGTGGTTTGTGAAGTGTAGTGAAGCTTTTAGTGAAGTAAAGTGTAGTTTTTAGTGTACTAAAGTGAAGTTTTTTATTTGTTGACTTGCTAAAATATTTTTATGATATAATATATTTATATTTAAATTTATGGCTTGATTGGGGTGGGTAGAATTATGGATAAAATCGCAGTTCTAATTCCTTGTTACAACGAGGAGAAAACTATAGAAAAAGTAGTGAAGGATTT
>NZ_JAEEVD010000019.1:0-41469 GCF_016290755.1 Lachnospira sp. | reverse complement strand
GCTAGGTCTATTACATTTTCAGAAAGACCAGCAATTCCAAGCTCCTTAATAGTCTTCATAACAAAGAATGCATTGACGTAGGCGCCCCATACATTAGTGTGAGTGTTATCCACACTTACCATGTTATTACAAGACCAAGCGTGAAGATAAGCAGTTTCCTCAACTCCAAGCTCCTCATAAAACTTTCTTGTAATCTCTGTCATATCAACTAGGGCAACATGTGTATCTGCTGCTAGCTTTCTTACTGCCTCTGGATAGTCGCCACCCTTAAAATCACCGTTATCCTCAGTGATGTGAAGCTGAACATTGCTCCAATTATCCTCAGTCTTACGTCTAACAATAGGTGTAGCAAGAATTGGCACCACTCCTGCTGTTCTTGCAGGTTCAATATAGTTTACATATAGTGAGTTTGCAAAACTTCCTTCTGTCTTATAGTCTCCCACTGCAGTTCTAAATCTGTCTACTTCAGCCTTCTCATCATTATGGCCAAAGCCCATAAGTAGGAAATCTCCAGACTCCATATTATTCATCAATGTTTCGTAATTTTCTTCTTTAGTAAAGGAAAGAGAACTTCTACCTGAAAGTGCAATGTTTACCACTTCTACCTTATCATTTAGGTATTCTCCCAATTTTGTTCCGTATCCATATCTTGGATAATAATACTTGTCTTCAAAACTACTAAGTGTAGAATCTCCAACAACCCATAACTTACTCATAAATCTCTCCTTTATTGCCAAAGCAATTTAAAATTGCGCATTTATAAGATTAATACATTGAAAAAGTTTTATCAATATTAGAAGTGTTTATTTAAGAAATTCTTTCGAAGTTCCTCTTCTCTCTTCTCCACATCTTCAAGCAATTCCCTTGCAGACATTAAAATGCATCCCTGACCTCTAATAATCACCTGTTCCACTCCATCAGAGGTTGCCACTGTTACATTTCTTTTTCTGCCATTTTCATGGGCAAATTTTTCTATGTAATGATCTGCAGTTTCCGCTTCCTTAGTGTAAACCACATGAATGTTATTAAGATTCACAAACTCTTCTTGATGTCCCTTTACCTTATAGGCATCAAAAACCACAATAAGCTCTGAATGAATTAGAGACTGATAATGCTGCATAATATCAAGGAGTCTACCCCTTGCCCCATCAAAATTAGTCTTTTGCAATTCATCAAGTTCTGGCCATGCATGAATAATATTATAGCCATCCACAAGTAGGTAATTCTTTGCACCTTCCTTGTTTTTATTGCCGTAAAGAGTCAAGTCCTTACCTACATACTTCTCAGAATACAAACTCTCCTTAGAAGAGTCTCCCCAGGCAGTTACATATCTTGCCCCATTATTTTCATTTTTCTTTCTCTTTCTTTCCTTAGCAGCATCTGACTTACTATTAGAGTAGTAGGTTTCAGATAGGATTCTATCTACTTCCTCGGTTCCAATCCACTCATCAGACACTGTTCTTGAGGCAGCTTTAGCATTTATTGGTCGAAGTGATACATCTCCTGTTGTATGTCCATTTTCTTCAATAATTTCACAGTGAGCGTGGTCTCTAACCTCAAACCATGGCACAGTATAGCCTGAACCATGGGCGCAAAATACAGAATCCACAGGGTTTCTTGTATCTCTTTCAGGATCATAAGCCTTAGCCTCAATTACTTCCTCACTATTGTGGCACTCCTTATAGCCTGCCATCTGTAAGCTAATGCGGCCCGTGCCCTTAGTGTAAGTATTAAGCTCAGCCTGATAATTTCCAATGGCTACTACTGGCGCCTCACCTTGAATTAAGCACTCATCTCCATTATCTATTAAATTAGAGCTGCCGCCCATTCTCTCAATATCTGTCATAGCCCTGCCAATATAGGCTCTATCAAGCCTAATCTCGTAAGCATAGTAAGGCTCTAAAATCACAGACTCTGCCCTCATAAGGCCCTGTCTAATAGCTCTATAGGTAGCCTGTCTAAAGTCACCGCCCTCTGTATGCTTAGGGTGGGCTCTACCATTTACCAAAGTTATAACCATGTCGGTTATGTTGGCGCGAATTAAGACACCTTTGTGATTTCTTTCCTGCAAATGTGTCAAAACCAGTCTTTGCCAGTTCTTATCAAGTAAGTCTTCGCTACATTCTGTTTTAAATATAAGGCCAGAACCTCGCTCGCCTTCTTCTAGCTTTAAATGTACCTCTGCATAGTGTCTTAAAGGCTCAAAGTGGCCAATACCATAGCTGCTGCCCTTAATAGTCTCTTTATAAACCACACTACCAGTTCCAAAGGAAACCTCAACGCCAAATCTCTTCTTAATAAGTCCTGTTAGAATTTCAAGCTGCACAGCACCCATTAGACTAACAATAATTTCTCTAAATTCTTCATTCCATCTAATATTTAGAGCTGGCTCCTCCTCTTCTAACTGTCTAAGGAGAGGTAGCATAACTAATGGATCCTTATCCTTTGGTAGAATCATCTTATACTCAAGGACTGGTGCTATCACTGCGGTATTTGCTAGATTTTCAATACCAAGACCTTGGCCTGCAGTTACTTCATTTAAGCCCACTATTGCGCAGACATCTCCTGCAGATACCGATTTTGCAGGGCTAAATTTATCACCATTATAGACTCTAATTTGATTTACCTTCTCCTCACCAATCATGTCTTTTGCCTGAAGGCTACCAGAAGTTAATTTCAAATGTACCAATCTATCGTTATTTTCTCTAGTTATCTTTACAACTCTAGCGCCAAAGTCTAGCTCTTCCTTGCCGCTATAAGTATCCTTACTATAATCATTAATTGCATCCAGTAATTCTTCTACACCCTCTAGTTTTAGTGCTGAACCAAAAAGCACTGGAAAGAGATGTCTTTTGTAAATTTCAGACACAATAGTTTCTTTTGAAACTTCCCCAGCTTCCAAATATTCATCTAAACTTTCATCTGATGCAAAGGAGATTTCCTCCATATCCTTTTTATTAAAATCAATACAGTTAGTGGAAAGTCTATTCTGTAAAATCTTTAAGACTCTTTCTTTACTAGCCCCTGCCTGGTCCATTTTATTCACAAAAATAAAAGTAGGAATCTTAAATTTAGATAGCAAATTCCATACTGTCTCTGTATGTCCCATAACACCATCTGCCTGGTCTATTACAATAACTGCAATATCTAATGCCCAAAGGTTTCTCTCCATCTCTGCACTAAAATCCACGTGTCCTGGGGTATCTATTAAATTGACTTCAAGGTCCTTATAGTTAAACTTGGCTTCTTTAGAATAAATGGTGATACCCCTATTCTTTTCCACTTCGTCCGTGTCAAGAAAGGCATCACCATTATCAACTCTACCAAGCTTACGTATAACTCCTGTTTTAAAAAGAATGGCCTCTGAAAGTGTGGTTTTTCCAGCATCTACATGGGCAAGCATTCCAATCGTAAGCTTCTTCATATTCTATTCCTACTTTTCTGATATTATTTTATACATGTCTGGTCTTCTATCTCTAAATAGGCCCCATGACATTCTATCCTTTTCTAACTCGTCTAAATCAAAGCTGTGGCAGATTACACCTTCCACATCTCTTCCAAGTTCCTCAACAATTTCACCTGTGTTATCAGTAATAAAGGATGAACCATAGAAGTTAAGACTTGATGTCTGACCTCCGTTAGCTTCGCTTGCAGTAACGTCCTCACGTCCAATTCTATTAGCTGCAATAACTGGCATTAAATTAGCTGCTGAGTGACCCTGCATAACTCTTCTCCAGTGTGGCATACTATCTAGCTCTAAGATTGGCTCACTGCCAATGGCTGTTGGGTAAAATAAAAGTTCTGCACCTAAAAGTGCCATAGAACGAGCAGTCTCTGGGAACCACTGATCCCAACAAATTCCCACACCAATCTTTGCAAATTTAGTTTCAAAGGCCATAAAGCCTGTATCTCCAGGTGTGAAGTAGAATTTTTCCTGATAATAGTGATCATCTGGAATATGAGTCTTTCTATATGTTCCAAGATTAGTTCCATCAGCATCAATAACTACAACGCTATTAAATAATCTTGTTATATCCTTTTCATAAACGCTTACAATTACTACAACTGATAATTCCTTAGCGACTTCTATAAAATGATTCACTGCCTTATTATCCTCTATACTTGTAGCAAAGTCATAATAATCGTATCTTCTCTCCTGACAAAAATACTGTCTTTCAAAAAGTTCCGGAATAAGGATAATATTAGCTCCAGCCTTAGCGGCTTCTCGCACGTACTTATCGGCTGTAGCTATATTTTCATCAACATTTCTTGTACAGGCAAACTGAACTGCTGCCACCTTTACTTCTCTTTTATTCATAAATCTCCTTTAGAATTAAATTTAGGCTGCCTTTAAATTCTTCTTTTTTAAAATGTAAACTAAAATCGATAATCCCCATGAACCGCCTACAATAACAATAAACCAAATTACTGAAGCAAGTACTGACTGTTCATGCACTCTTAAGAATGGATATGGTCCATACATAACATTTAGGGCATTAAGAGTAATTGTTACTGCTGCATAAATTACAGTTGGGATAAAATTAATTGCTGTATTTACAAATCTTAAATTCACTACATCCTCAAAGAATGTAAAGCTTATAAAGCTAATGATTGGGCAAAGTGTGTGGTAGTAAAGGTTAGCACCACCAAATAAATACCAGCCTGTCCACTTAAATCCTGCAAGTGGAATTAAAACAAATACAACTACTAAGAAAGTAAGGCACATACATGATGTAGCCATAAATCTAAACTTAGAAACGAAGTTATTTGTCTTTACTTCACCACTCTTAAAGCCTTCATAGCCTGTGATTACAAAGCACAAACTTGAGAGTAAACCAAGGATGTTACTATCCTGTGTGTAATATGAAAATAATCCAAGTCCGTTACTATGTATGCTTACGATTAAACCTACAATTCCCAATACAACTAGGCAAATGTTTAAACAATATGCCACTTTAAATTTACTATACTTATTCATATCTTTTTGCGTCTTTACGCACCTTTCTAAATAATAGGGCAAGCCCCTCTATTCTGGAATCTGCATTGTGATACAGTGGATGTTACCACCACCTACAATAATATCTCTTGCATAGATTCCTATTACTTTTCTATCAGGCATTAATGCCTGTAAAAGAGCGATTGCATCTGCATCTTTCTTATCGTTAAACTGAGGAACTAAAGCGATTCCATTGGCAATATAAAAGTTAGCATAGCTTGCTGCTAATCTCTCGCCTAACTCTCTTTCATCCTCGCCCTCTTCAAATTCATAACCTAATAAATCCTCTTCCTTAATAGTTACAGGAATATCTGGGATATATAACTTATGAACCTTTAGAGGAAGCCCATCGCAATCGGTCTCATTTTCTAAAACCTTTAAATCTGCCATAGACATTGCATACTGTGGATCGTCTTCTTTATCAGTCCAAGCTAAAACCACATTAGCTTCTGAGGTAAAGGCACAGACATTGTCCACATGCTCGTTAGTCTCATCATTATAAATTCCATAAGGAATCCAAATAATCTTTTTCATACCAAGGGTCTTTTTAAGGACCTCTTCAATTTCCTGCTTAGATAATTTAGGATTTCTACCAGGACTAAGTAGGCAGCTTTCTGTCGCTATTAAAGTACCCTTACCATCTGTATGAATTGAGCCACCTTCTAAGACGAAAGGGGCTGCATCAAAATAGTCATATCCTAATTCATTGCAAATGTTAATAGCTAGCTTATCATCCTCTTCCCAGTGGGCATACAAACCGTCATAGTCCCCGCCCCAAGCATTAAAGGAAAAGTTTACTCCACAAACAGCTTTGTTGTCTCCCAATTTCTTTACAAAAATTGGAGATGTATCTCTAGCCCAAGCATCGTTAGTATCTGCAATTACTATCTTAATGTTCTTATTTATTAAATCAGGATCAGCCTCATCATCCTTAGATAAAAGATAAGACTTAACCTCTTCTTCATATTCCTTACTTGCTACCATTATAAGCTCTTCATGTCTTGCAATATGTCTTGCAATTTCAGTAAAGACTTCCTTAGCCTTTACACCACCATTAGGCCAAGAACCTGGTCTAACGGGCCAAATCATAATGGTTGCCTTATGTCTATCATACTCTGCAGGCATTCTATATTCTGCCATACATGCTTTATTATCTATTCTCATTGTAACCTCATAAATGTGTGATGGGATTAAAAAATTAATATGCACAAACCGTGCATATTAATTTTATCATAATCTATTTAGTTGTGGAAAATTTAGTTTCATAAAATTTCTATGATCTTAAATCTAAGCTTTATAGACCTTTTCTAACTTAATCTTCCCTTAAAGTCTTCGTAGCCAAATTCCTTAATTATTCTACAATCTCCGTCCTTCATAGTAGCAATGCTTGGAAGAGGAATGCCATTAAAGGTATTATTCTTAACCATAGAATAAATTGCCATATCCTCAAAGATTAACTTATCACCTATATTTATCTCACCCTTAAAGCAGTAGTCTCCAATAATGTCTCCTGCAAGGCAGGTAAAGCTTGAAAGTCTATAGACATGACTGTAACCTTCCATGATTTGCTTACCCATGGCTCTCACTGGAGATATGCCATTTTTGTACATTTTCTTAATAGTCCAAATATCAAGGTCAGTATCCTCCACCTTAAGCGCATCTTTAAGGGGTGGAACATAAGGCATCTCAAGGACATCTGGCATATGACAAGCTGCCGATGCATCAAGGATTAGTGTCTCAATGCCGTTATCCACCTTATCAAGAACAGTGGTTACAAGGTAACCTGCATTAAGGGCAATGGCCTCTCCTGGTTCAAGGTAAACTTCGCAGTTATATCTAGCCTTCACCTGATTTATGCATCTAATTAAAGTCTCGATGTCATAATCCTCTCTTGTTATATGATGACCACCGCCAAAGTTTATCCATTTTCTTCCCTTTAAGACAAAATCAAACTTATCTAAAACCACTTCTAGTGTGGCCTCAAGGTCATCTGAATCCTGTTCACAAAGAGTATGAAAATGTATTCCATCCACACCATCTAGTAGCCTTGGATTAGCTTCTAGTGCTTCCTCTAATTTCTTTAAAGTCACGCCAAATCTAGAACCTGGAGCGCATGGGTCATAAATTGCATGGTCTCCCTGTGTAGAAAATTCAGGATTGATTCTTAAACCTACGCTAACCCCTGCTTTTTGCCAAACTGGTCTATGGTGTTCTAACTGAGAAATTGAGTTAAAGACTATGTGATCACAAATCTTAACTAGTTCTTCCATGTCTTCATCTTTAAAGGCTGGTGCAAATACGTGGTTTTCCTTTCCCATCTCTTCTTTACCTAGACGGGCTTCATAAAGGCCACTAGCTGTAGTTCCACTAATATATTTTGAAATTAAAGGGTAGGTGTAAAAGTTTGAGAAGGCTTTTTGTGCAAGTAAAATCTTACATCCTGCTGCCTTTTCAACACTTTCAAGCACTTTTAAATTTTCCTCTAATTTATTCTCATCTATTACGTAAGCTGGAGTTTTTAAGTCTCTTATGTTCATTTCTTACTCCCTTCTAAAAAAACTAGTAACGCCCGCCTAGTGACGCTACTAGTTTCCAATTAGTTTTATTATTATTCTACAATAGCTGGATTCTCATCAACAACCCATGGTAAGCCCCACTTATTAAGTGCTTCCATGTATGGATCTGGATCAAATTCTTCTACGTTAAATACGCCTGTTCCATTCCACTTACCTGTTACCACCATCATAGCACCAATCATAGCTGGTACACCTGTTGTATAAGAAATAGCCTGTGAGCCAACTTCCTTGTAGCATTCCTGATGGTCACATACATTATAGATATAAATTGTCTTATCCTTACCATCCTTCTTACCCTTAAAGATACAACCGATATTTGTCTTACCTACTGTTCTTGGGCCAAGTGTTGCAGGGTCTGGTAATAATTCCTTTAAGAACTGAATTGGAACGATATCAACACCGTTAATATTAACAGGATCTGTTCTTAACATGCCAACATTTTCCAAACACTTCATATGTGTAAGGTAGCTTTGACCAAATGTCATAAAGAATCTAATTCTCTTAATCTCTGGATAATTCTTTGCAAGAGATTCGATTTCTTCGTGGTGAAGTAAATACATATCCTTCATACCAACTTCTGGGAAATCGTATTCTCTCTTAATAGACATAGCTGGGATTTCTACCCAATGTCCATCTTCCCAGTAAGAACCTGGAGCTGAAACTTCTCTTAGGTTGATTTCTGGGTTAAAGTTTGTAGCAAATGGATAACCGTGATCACCACCGTTACAATCAAGGATATCTACGCTTTCGATTGTATCGAAGTAGTGCTTCTTAGCATAAGCTGTAAATACTGATGTAACACCTGGGTCAAAACCAGTACCAAGAAGGCCTAAGATATTAGCTTCCTTGAATCTATCCTGATATGCCCACTGCCATGAGTAATCAAAGTAAGCAGAAAATCCTGCTTCCTTACATCTCTTTTCATAAATAGCCTTCCACTCAGGATCTTCTGTATCCTCTGGTTCGTAGTTAGCTGTATCAATATAGTTAACCTTTGTCTTAAGACAAGCATCCATAATAGTTAAATCCTGGTATGGAAGGGCAAGGTTAAGTACAGCCTCTGGCTTATAGCTTTCAATTAAAGCTACTAATTCATCTACATTATCTGCATCTACCTTAGCAGTTGTAATCTTTGTAGTTGTATTCTTTTCTAACTTTTCCTTTAAAGCCTCACACTTAGATACTGTTCTTGAGGCAATACAAATCTCTGTAAATACTTCGCTATTCTGACAACACTTTGTAATAGCAACCTGAGCTACGCCACCGCAGCCAATAATTAATAAACGGCTCATTATTAATCCTCCTTAAAATTAGTCTCTCTCTTCTTCTTCAAGCATATCCTCTACATATTTTGGAAGCATAAATGCGCCTTTATGTAGATTGGTTGTGTAGTAACGTGTCTTGATACCAAGCTTCTTCCATTCTGCTGGCTTAAAGTTGTTAATTGGATGATATTTTTTAGATGCAAATCCAAATAACCAATAACCGGATGGACATGTTGGAATGTGTGCCTGATAAACTCTGCTGATTGGGAAAGCCTTATAGGCCTTACGATGCATTTTCACACATTCTTCTTTGTCTTCCTCATAAAATGGACTTCCGTGCTGGTAAACCATTATACCGTCTTCCTTTAAGGCCTTATAGCAGTTGCCATAAAATTCCTTAGTAAAGAGTCCTTCTGTGTAACCAAAAGGGTCTGTTGCATCATTTATAATTAAGTCATATTCATCTGACTTGCTTCTTAAAAATCTAAGAGCATCCTGAATATAGACATTAACTCTTTCATCTTCTAGACCACAGGCAAGCTCTGGGAAGTGCTCCTTACAGACTTCCACAAACATCTCGTCTGGCTCTACAACATCAATTTGTTCGATTGTTTTATATTGTGTAAGGGCTGTGGCAACGCCACCATCGCCTCCACCAATGATAAGAACCTTTTTAACATTTGGATGAACCGACATAGGTACATGAGTTACCATTTCATCATAGATAAACTCATCCTTCTCTGAAAAAAGTATCTCACCATCTAGTGCTAAAATCTTGCCAAATTCATCAGATACCAATACATCGATTCTTTGGCAATCTGAAACTCCAGAAAATAGCTGCTTTTCAATTCTCATTGATATCTTCACATTAGATGTGTGAAGTTCAGAAAACCACATTTCCATATCTTAAAACCTTCCTAAACCAAAACCATTAAATTATTAACTTCAGGATCTTCTGTTCCTTGCATAGAACATCCCTTTTCCTTTACATACTCGATATACTCAATAATCTCTTCTGTAATTTCCTCGCCTGGTGCAAGGATTGGGATTCCTGGTGGGTAACACATTACATTTTCACCAGAAATTCTTCCCTTAGTTTCCCTAAGTGGAAGAGATATCTTGTTGGCATAGAAAGCTTCCTGAGGTGACTTAGCAACCACTGGGCTAATAAACTCACCTGTTAGCATACCAGTCTTGTCCTTCTTATAAATTCTTGCAATATCTGCAAGGGCACCAACAAGTCTTTCAATATCTTGTAATCTATCGCCAATGGAGATATAAGCTAAAATGTTACTTACATCGCCAAATTCTATCTGAATATCGTACTCGTCTCTAAGTAAATCATACACCTCAATACCTGCAAGTCCAATACCTAATGTGTGAATTGATAACTTTGTTACATCGTAATCATATACGCTAGTACCGTTAACTAATTCCTTACCATAGGCATAATAGCCACCTATGCTATTGATTTCCTTTCTTGCATATTCGGCCATTTCCATTACCTTTGAAAATGATTTCTCCCCGCGAAGGGCTAAATTTCTACGGGAAATATCAAGGCTTGATAGTAATAAATATGAAGCTGATGTAGACTGTGTTAGATTAATAATCTGTCTTACATAGTCTGCATTAACTCCTTTATTAGTAAGTAAAATTGAACTCTGAGTTAAGCTTCCTCCTGACTTATGCATGGAAATTGCTGACATATCAGCTCCTGCTGCCATACCTGAAATTGGTAGGTCAGGCTGGAAATAAAGATGTGTACCATGAGCTTCATCGGCAAGCACCTTCATTCCTGCTTCGTGAGCAATCTTAACTATAGATTTAATATCTGAGCAAATACCATAATAAGTTGGGTTATTAACAAGTACTGCCACAGCGTCAGGATTCTGTCTTATAGCTTCCTCCACACTTGAAACTTCCATTCCAAGAGAGATGCCTAAATCCTTATTAACCTCAGGGTTTACATATACTGGAATCGCACCGCAAAGTACTAATGCATTAATTGCGCTCTTATGTACGTTTCTAGGTAAGATGATCTTATCACCTCGCTTACAGACTGAAAGAATCATAGCCTGCACAGCTGAAGTTGTTCCACCTACCATTAAAAATGCATTCTCTGCCCCAAAAGCACTAGCTGTAAGGTCTTCCGCATCTTTGATTACAGAGATTGGATGACTTAAGTTATCTAGTGGCTTCATGGAGTTTACATCTATTCCAACACAACGCTCACCAAGTAATTCTACTAGTTCTGGGTTACCTCTTCCTCGTTTATGCCCAGGAACATCAAAGGGAACTACTCTTTGTCGTCTTAATTTTTCTAATGCCTCGTATATAGGAGCTCTTGTCTGATCTAGCATAGTACTTGCCTCCTCTTTATAATTTCTGTTTTTTAAGTTGTGTTATCGGACGCTGCAAAGCCGGAGGGCTTTTTTGCTCCGGACGCTGCAAGTAGCTTCGCCTTGCAGCTGCTTGTTTTGGCCGGACGCGACTCCGGCTTTGCCTTGTCGCTGGTTGTTAGGGCGTAGCCGCTTGGCTTACTTCTTTTATGACGCTGCAAGTGGCTTCGCCTTGCAGCTGGCTGTTTTGGCCGGACGCGACTCCGGCTTTGCCTTGTCGCTGGTTGTTAGGGCACATCCCTCTACTATTTAGTGACCTACGCATCATTTCGTGCTTCGCACTCTCATGATGCTGCAGAAATTCGCAATCCGACGCCTTGCGTCTACTTGCTCATTTCTGTTTGACTGTGCAATAGCACCGCTTTTGCATGCTAGCATGCAAAGCGTGCTGCTGCACAGTTTTAGTCACTAAAGTTTTAGTCACTAAAAAAGAGGCGACCATGCATACTCGCACAATCACCTCAATATCAGTCTGTTATAAAATGTAGAGAATTCCTATAGCATTACATGCAAATACGTGTTACTCTTTATTGACCGTTTAACAAGATGATGTGCTAATTAGCACCGATTATAAAGTAATCAACTTAAAAAACAGAGCTTTTGCTCAATCAATAACGTGGGTTTACCACACCGGCAACCGACCCGCCTGTCCGTTAGGCTTAACTTTTTAAATTAAATTTAAAAAGTGGTCATATTTGCATGAAAAGGGTTACTTCTCATACGCGCAACATTGTAGCAAATTTTACCTTTAGTGTCAAATTTTATCTCTAAAAAAAGAGTGAGCCACAAGGGTCTACCTCATAACTCACTCCTTTAATTTCCTTTTTATTTAATACTAAAAAACACCAAGACTCATAAGTAATAGGATAAATAGACAAACTGGAGCTATATACTTAATCATAATTGTGAATAAGCCCTTTCTGCCCATCTTATCTCCGCTTTTTTCTACTTCTTCAATAATAGCTTTTGGCTTAATTACCCAGCCTACTAAAATACATGTAGCAATAGCTGCTATTGGCATTAAGATACTGTTACTAATGTAATCCATAATATCTAGGATCTGACCTACTGCTCCGTTTGGAAGCTTGAATTCAAAGTAAAGGTCATTGTAACCAAAGCATACAAGGCAAGCAAGAATGAATGCAATAAAGAATTCAATAATTACTGCCTGACCTCTATTGTAGTTCTTATCGCTATCAATCATGCCAGATACAATAGCCTCAAGTACTGACATAGCACTTGTAATGGCTGCAAAGAGTACCATTGCAAAGAATACGACACCGATTAGATTTCCAATCTTACCCATTGATGCGAAAATCTTAGGTAATGCTACAAACATAAGGGATGGTCCTGAAGACATACCCTCTGTTCCTGAAAATACATAAACTGCAGGAATAATCATAACACCTGCAAGGAAAGCTACTACTGTATCAAAGATTTCAATCTGGTTAATTGACTTTGGTAAGTTAGCATCATCTCTTACATATGAACCATAGGCAATTAAGATACCCATAGCTACTGATAATGAATAGAATAACTGTCCCATAGCATCCATTACTACTGTAAAGAACTTCTTGATTGTTATTCCATCCAAGTTAGGAATTACGTAATATTTTAATCCCTGTACACCAGTTCTTACTACGCCGCTGTCATCTGTCTTACTAATTGTTAATGAAAATATAGCAATTCCCACAACTAATACAAGTAATATTGGCATAATAATCTTTGAAAAGGATTCAATACCTTTATTTACGCCCAAGTAAATTACAATACAAACTAATAATAAGAATATAAACATCATAACGATTGGTTCTGCTTTACTAGTAATAAAATCAGTAAAATAACCTTCTGTAGCTGCGTCAACGCCATGTCCTGTTATGAATGCAATTAGGTACTTTAATACCCATCCACCAATTACACAATAATAAGGTAATATGATAAAAGGCACGATGCTTGATAACCATCCAAGCCATGTCCACTTCTTATTCAATACACCATATGCTGTTAGGGGGCTTTGCTTAGTTTTCCTTCCTATTGCAATTTCGGCGGTTACTAAGGTGAATCCGAAGGTAAGTGCAAGCACAATATATACAACAAGGAATAGTCCTCCTCCATCTCTTGCTGCTAGGTATGGAAATCTCCATATATTTCCAAGACCAACTGCGCTTCCAGCTGCGGCCAATACAAATCCTATTGACCCACCAAAAGTTTTTCTTTTCTCCATAAGTAAATGTCCTCCAATTAGCTTTGTTCGGATATGAAATTAATTATAAAACCTGTTGTTATATCAATTTGATCCTTGTTAGTTATAGTAGCGTTTCCGTCGCCATCTTGCAAGCCATAACTTCCAAAAAATGAATGGCATCCACCTTGTATGACCTCTTCAACCCAGTTGTCAGGCAGATTTGACTTATTTTTCTCATAAGAATCTTTTTTTAGTACACCATCCTCAGATCCATAAATTGACAATACATTTATATTAGTTTTAGACAAATCCTTAGTGGAATAAGCTGCAAGTAGGATAAGGCCTGTGTACTCACTACTATGTTTACTTATATACATAGAAGCACAAGCTCCCCCAAGAGAGTGGCCTGCCATATACCAATCTGTTATTTCAGGGAAATTCTCCTTAAGGCCATCCGCTCTGTTAATTCCAAGAATAGCTAAGTTTCTTGGCATCTTTACTAAAATGCATAAAACCCCTTCACTGGCTAGTTCATGAAGTAATGGTGCATAGGAAGTGTACTCTACCTTTCCTCCGGGATAAAAGATAATTCCTGCCTTTACATCTCCTGTGGGACTAAATACCATATCGTTACTATCAAGCATATATACATTTACGTCATCATCTGATTCTAAACAAGTGTCCACATTTTCACTGGCCTTATAATAATCGGCTGTGTAGACAAAAAAAGTTGTAAACAATACTGCTATAACAAGCAAAACGCTTATTAAGACTCTTCGAATAATTCTTGCTTTCTTCATATAAATCTCCTTCAATAAAATAAGAGCGGATTTGATTTTCCGCTCCAAAGCTAGTAAGAAAAATCTTACTAGCTAGTAAATTATATTATATACTAAAAAAAGGACTAGAAAACTATTTTTTACGAATAGTTTCCTAGTCCATATTCTTTATTGTTCTTAGTCCTATATTGTTGTCTCTTCTTTACTCCAAAAATCTACTGGCTCATAATCCTGTAGTTTGGCTATAAATCCTAATCTTTGAAGCTCATCCCATATATATTCTAAAGTCTTTTCATCTGATGCTACAATTGTATGGTAATGATATCCGGAAGTTATATGCATAAGCAAGGTGCTTTTTCCGCTTTTAATCTCTTCCATATATTCCTTTATATCACGTCTTGAATGAATATTCATATCGGCCTTTAAAACGCCGTAAACTCTATGATATACGAAGATATCCTTAACCCAGCCGCCTAAATCCACGATTGCATTAAGCTCTGTCTCCACATCATCATCGGTATGATAAACTTTAAATACCCTAGAAAATTCCTCATTCTTAGCACTAATTACGTATCCTCTATTAGTGGAATAGATATCAATGTTCTTAGCTCTAATCAAGGCAATATCTTGAACTATGACCTGTCTACTTACATCGAATCTTCTAGCCAAAGCTTCACCAGACATAGGCTTATCTGATTTTTTTAAAATATCAACAATACCTTTTCTTCTATCTTCACCATTCATCTGGCTAATCCTTTCTAAATCCTATTATAGAATAATTATAATTAATTATCCCAAAATCTTCAACAAGGCTAATTATAAGGTTAAGACTTTTTCTAAAGTCTAGCTCATTTTCTAGATATTACT
Source organism: Lachnospira sp. (assembly GCF_016290755.1). Classification (NCBI taxonomy): domain Bacteria; kingdom Bacillati; phylum Bacillota; class Clostridia; order Lachnospirales; family Lachnospiraceae; genus Lachnospira; species Lachnospira sp. Next base: position 26,402 of record NZ_JAEEVD010000019.1, on the reverse strand, counting down.
CTGTTGGATGAAGATTCTTTAAAGATAAGTCCATAATTGGTGCTGAGTGAGTAAGGGCACCACTTGAAATGAAGTCTACTCCAAGGTCTGTAAGTCTTTCAATGTTTTCCTTTGTTACATTTCCAGAAACCTCAACCTCTGCCTTCTTATCAATAATCTTCATGGCCTTTTCCATATCTTCATGGCTCATATTATCAAGCATGATAATGTCTGCGCCAGCTTCAATAGCTTCCTTAACCATGTCAAGATTTTCAACTTCAACTTCAATCTTTCTTACAAATGGAGCGTATTCCTTAGCTGCAAGGATTGCTTCCTTTACGCCGCCTGCTGCCCCAATGTGATTATCCTTAAGTAAAACACCATCTGTTAGGTTGTATCTGTGGTTATTGCCGCCACCAACTCTTACAGAATATTTTTCAAAAATTCTATTGTTAGGGCTTGTCTTTCTTGTATCAAGTAACTTTGTCTTAGTACCTTTAAGTAAAGAAGCCACGCTATTAGTATAAGTTGCAATACCGCTCATTCTCTGTAAATAGTTAAGGGCTGTTCTCTCGCCGCAAAGTAAAACTCTAATATCGCCATCTACCTGACCAATCTTTTGTCCCTTAGTTACCTTGTCGCCATCCTCTACGCTAAAGCTAACTACTGTTTCAGGGTCAAGTAATTTGAAGGTTCTTTCAAATACCTGAAGGCCGCAAATAACGCCCTCTTCCTTGGCAATTAAATCTACGCTACCCTGCTTCTTTGTTGGCATTACACTATTAGTTGTAACGTCTTCACTTGTAATATCTTCCTTTAACGCTCCTAAAATTAAAGGATCAACGTTAAGTCTTAATGTTACTTCATCAAACATAAATAATCTCCCATTCTAAGCTCTTAAAGCTTTATAAATTCTATTTTCCTCATCTATCTTATCTTTAACTAGTTTCTTGTAAGTCTCATTTAGAGCCTCTTCGTCCTTATACTTATCTAAATCCACCTCAGCAATAATCTTATCTGCGTTATTTACAATAAGACTTGCCTTAGAATCAAGCTCCTTGTTTGTCATATCAAGGGCTGCTCTTTTTGCAAATACAAGACTTTCAAGTAATGAGTTACTAGCTAGTCTATTTCTACCATGTACGCCGTTGCAAGCTGTCTCGCCTACAGCGTAAAGATTTTCAAAATTAGTCTTAGATTCATAGTTAACTTTAATTCCACCCATGAAATAATGCTGGGCTGGAACTACTGGAATTGGCTCCTTAAATACGTCATAGCCTGCTTCCTTGCAGTGAGCAATTATATTAGGAAAATGTTCCTCTAACTCTTTTTTAGGAATTGTACGTAGGTCTTCCCAAACGAATTCAGTCTTATCCTTTGCCATCTGCTTTTTAATTTCCTCTGTTAAAAGGTCACGAGGTAGCAATTCATTTACAAAACGCTTGCCATTCTTATCATAAAGAAGGGCGCCCTCACCTCTTACAGATTCTGAAATTAGGAAGCTTCTTTCCTTGTCATCCTTTGAATAAAAGGTTGTTGGATGAATCTGCACGTAATTAATATTCTTTAATTCGATGCCATGTTTAAGGGCAATTGCAAGAGAATCTCCTGTAAGGTGCTTAAAGTTTGTTGAGTGCTTATAGATTCCACCAATTCCGCCTGTGGCAAGAATTACTGTCTCTGCCTCAACTTTTACAAGTTCCCCATTAGCGTCCTTAACTACTGCGCCAACACATACCTGATCTTTTTCTATAATATCAAGCATTCTTGTATTTTCATAAAATGTAACATTTGGCAATGTCTGAACTTTTCTTAAAAGTGTTGATGTAATTTCTTTACCTGTTACATCCTTATGATAAATGATTCTGTTAGTAGAGTGAGCGCCTTCCTTAGTGTAGGCAAGGTCTCCCTTCTCATCCTTATTAAAGTCTGCACCGTATTCTAGTAGGTCCTCTACGACCTCAGGTGATGACTTAATCATGATTTCTACCGACTTCTTATCATTTTCATAATGACCAGCTTTTAGGGTGTCCTCAAAAAATGATTCGTAATCCGACTTGTCCTTTAACATGCACATTCCACCTTGAGCTAAGAAGGAATCTGAGCTTTCTAGGTCGGACTTAGTAATAATTGTAATCTTTTTGCTCGCTGGTAAATTAAGGGCTGCATATAGTCCTGAACATCCACATCCGACGATTAAAATATCTGTCTTGTTCTCCATAAATATACCCCTTTCTTTTATAGCTCCTACTTGGCTGCAAGTTCAAGCATGCGCTCAAGTGGAACTAAGGCCTTAAGTCTTGTTTCATCATCAACAAAGACTTCGTTACAGTCCTCTTCTAGACAATCTAAAATCTTATCAAGAGTGACTTTCTTCATATTGATACAAATCTGATCTGGCTTTAATAAATATAACTTCTTATCAGGTGCCTTCTTATTGATTTCTGCAAGTACACCATCAACTGTTCCAATAAGGAATTCTTCCTCTTCAGAATTTACTACATAATTAATGATTCCTGATGTAGCTCCAATGTAATCTGCCTCATCAAGTACATCCTTTGTACATTCTGGATGTGCTGCAAGTTTTGCATTAGGATGTGCCTTCTTAGCATTTAATACATGTTCCTTTGTGATTGCTACGTGTCTTGGGCAAAAGCCGTTATTAAGAATTACATTCTTCTCTGGAACCTGCTCAGCCACGAAACGACCTAGGTTCTGATCTGGAATAAAGAAAATGTTCTTATTAGGCAAGCTCTTCACAATCTTAACGGCATTAGAAGATGTGACACAGACATCAGAATATGTCTTTAGTTCTGCTGTTGAATTGATGTAACAGACTACAGCTAGATCATCGTACTCATCTCTCATCTTTAAAATCTCTTCCTTTGTTGCCATGTGAGCCATTGGACAGTCCGCTGATGCATCTGGCATAAAGACTCTCTTGTTAGGATTTAAAATCTTAGCACTTTCACCCATGAACTCTACACCTGCAAAGATTATTCTATCCTGGTCTACCTTAGTTGCTACCTTGCTTAAGTAAAATGAATCGCCAACGTAATCAGCTATCTCTTGAATTTCCTCGTCTACATAATAGTGAGCTAAAATTACGGCGTTCTTTTCCTCTTTAAGCTTTAAAATATCATCTACTATTGACATAAATCTCCCATCCGCAGTCCTTTCTTTGCTTGTCAGTATAGTTATTAGTTAGGTTTCCTAATAACTATACCTAAAGCCCCGTTTAATCTGCTAATAACGTTTAAGGTTAAACGTTGTAATGACTATACCACTAAACTTTACAACTGACAAGACAGTTGTAAAGAAAAACTGTTAAGTGTGTAAAAAAAATGGGAATCCTATTGGATTCCCACTGCTGCTTTTGCCAGTCTATCGGCTTCTTCATTACCTTCCACTCCGGAATGGCCTTTAACCTTGATAAAATGTATATCTATCTTATCTTTTACCGATTGAATATAGTCGTAATATTTAATTGTGCCGGTCTTGTTTCTCTTCCACTCTCCAAGAGCCCAGGCTCTAATTCCCATATAGTCAAAATAAATGTAGACTTCTGATAAGCCAAGTTCTATAGCTTTCTTAATAGCTGCCATACTACCTAGGATTTCTCCTGATACATTTCGCATTGAAGCCATCTCTTTATCGCTTCCTGATCCTTGTAACACGTACTTTTCCTTACCCACTATTAAAAATCCGCCATAGCCATAAACTCCAGTGGCAATATTAAAAGAGCCATCCACGAAGGCGTAATTGTCATCAATAGTCTCGGGTCTTGTGACATTTTCATTATTAGCCTTATTAGAGCTAGGAGCTTTAGTGCCTGTCGCTGTCTCATAGCCTATCTCCATAAAGGCCTTTGCCTCCTCTAGACTTGTAAAGCTCTTATATATTGCTCCCTTAAAGCCTGTAACCAAGGCCTTACATTCATCCCAACTTTCATAAATTCCAGGCTTTCTGCCTGCCTTTACTGCGTAATATTTCTTTGCCATATCTTTTCTAGTTAATAAAATTTCTAATAAATTTGAAACCCTAGTAGCATAGCTTCCTAGTTTGGTCTAAATTCATCCTTAACCTTATTAACTGCATCCTTTACTTCGTATTCTACTTGCTTTGCAATGGATGTGATTCTAAGGACTGAAACTAAATTTACAATGCCCTCATAAATTAAGATAACACCGATAAATACCATTAGTGTTGCACTTGTTGCAAAAGGATTAACTAAGGCTACTACCCCTAAAATTAGCATTAAAATTCCCGAGAGAATTTCAAGCCACCAAGAAGGAGAATTTAGTCTTTTTAATTCTATTGCATATTGAATCATTAACACGCCATTAATCATAACAACTATAGAAAGAATTATACCAAAAAATGCTGCTATTTCCACAGGATTTATGATAAAAAATAGTCCTAAGAAAATAAGTGTTAAGCCCTGCACCAAACCAAAGGATGCAAAAATTACTGATTTATCTGTTTTAAAGTAAGTAATTACTCTTAGAACTCCCCATACTAAAAATAGTGCGCCAAATATTCTACAGATAACAATCTGAGCTCCCATAGGCTCAATAATTAAGTATACCCCCACAACTATTAACGCAATAGACAACAAAATTATTTCGTTAATTACTGTCTTGATTTTTTGTAAAATCTTGTCCATTAAATGCCTCCTTGAAATTAATTGTCTTTCTAGTTTTCTACTCTTGCAGAAATAATCTATATTAAATTTTATTTCTACCTAATTTAACTAAGATAGCATTACGCTTCTTATTAATTAAAGATAGTTCCTGTCTTGCTGAGGAATCATCTCTTTTTTTCACGTCTTTAATAATATCCCCCAGTAGCTTTGATATAGGATTAATACCAAGTTCCTTAGCTTTTTCATCCATTTCTTTGGCTGTATTTAGTGCTGCGCTAAATTGCACGTTGGCAAGTCTTTGATCAAGCCTTGAAAAATCGTAGCTTTCAAGAAATGTCACCAGCTCTTTTATATATTGTTGCATGACTTTATCGGAGCCTATATCCATATCTTTAAATCTGGAATTTGAGATATCTGCTCCTAATCGTCTTAAATCACCTATATTCTTTTTTAGCATTTTATTCTGGATATGACCCGTTATGTCTAAGGGCTTTTTAACGCCTCTATCCGTAACATTTCTATATAATGCCATAAATTTACCTCTTACAAAAACTATAGGTATTATTTATATATTATACAAGAAATGAAGTTTGATAACAAGAAAGCAAAATCATAACATCAAAAATCATGATATTAAAAAAGCTAGGTACTAAAGCACCTAGCTAAAATCTTATCTAATTATTATTCTCTAAATTATTATTCGCCCATCTTAGCAAGCTTAGCTGCCTGATCTGCTGCGATACAAGCATCAATGATTTCCTGAATGTCACCATCCATAATCTTATCAAGCTTATAAAGTGTAAGACCGATTCTATGGTCTGTAACTCTACCCTGTGGGAAGTTATATGTTCTGATCTTCTCAGCTCTATCACCAGTACCAATCTGGCTACGTCTAGCATCTGCTTCAGCATCATGAGCCTTCTGTGTTTCTAAGTCGTATAACTTAGCACGAAGTAAGGCAAAAGCCTTCTCCTTATTCTGAATCTGAGACTTTTCAGTCTGAGAATAAATAACAATACCTGTAGGATAATGTGTTAAACGTACAGCTGAATCAGTTGTATTGACACACTGACCACCGTTACCAGAAGCACGCATAACATCAATTCTAATATCCTTCTCATTAATCTGAATATCAACTTCTTCAGCCTCTGGCATACATGCTACAGATGCAGTTGAAGTCTGGATTCTACCATTAGATTCTGTAACTGGAACTCTCTGAACTCTATGAACACCTGATTCATACTTCATGATTGAGTATGCTCCCTGGCCCTTAACCATAAATTCGATTTCTTTAAGGCCACCGATACCTGTTTCATCACCTGATAAAACCTCAACCTTCCAGCCCTTAGACTCAACATAATGAGTATACATACGGAATAATTCTGCTGCGAAAAGTGCTGCTTCTTCACCACCGGCACCTGCTCTAATTTCCATAATGATATCCTTATCATCGTTAGGGTCCTTAGGAAGAAGTAAAATCTTAAGCTCAGTCTCAAGTTCTGCGATTCTAGCCTTAGATTCTGCTAATTCTTCCTTAGCTAAATCCTTTAATTCTTCATCTGATTCTTCATCAAGAATAGCTAAGCTATCCTCAACATTCTGCTTATTAGTTTTATATTCTGTATATGCAGAAATGATAGGAGTAAGATTAGCCTGCTCCTTCATTAACTTTCTAAACTTAGCCTGATCATTAACTACATCAGGGTTTGCAAGTTCTGCATTAATATCTTCATATCTATTAACTGTATCTTCAAGTCTATCAAACATATCCATAAGATTAACCTAACCTTTCAATAACCTAATTTAACTCACACGAATATTTATTCTAACATTAGTAAAGAAACTATGCAAGATGTTTTAGTTAGAGGCCGTCCTCCAATTTAGCTATCACTACTCTATCAAGTCCTGAAAGGTCTTTATAAACTTCTATATTTACAAAGCCCTTAGAAGCCATAATATCCCTTACTTCCTCTGCCTGGTCACTACCGATTTCGTAAGCAAGATATCCATCCTTTTTTAGAAAATGTATCGCTTCCTCAGTGATCTTCTTATAAAACTTTAGTCCATCACTACTGCCATCTAGGGCAATATATGGGTCGTGTAACTTAACTTCCTTATCAAGCTCCTCTATTACAGCAGTCTTAATATAAGGAGGATTTGAAACAATGATGTCAAAAGAATTTCTTAAATTATCATTTAAGTTTTCAAAAAGGTCACTTTGCATAAAATCTACGGCATCTGCCCCAAGCTTTTCCTTATTGGCCCTTGCTACTTTAAGCGCTTCCTTGGATATATCAACTCCTAGAAATACTGCTTCTTCTCTAGTAAGTCTAGACTCTAGGGCAATTGTCTCAATAATACAACCTGAGCCTGTGCACATATCTAAAATGTGGTCGCCTCTCTTAACTAACTTAAGCACTCGCTCCACTAAATTTTCTGTGTCGTATCTTGGAATAAGCACACTACTATTTACATTAAATTCTCGGCCGTAAAAGTAGGCGATTCCTGTTATATGTTGTAAGGGTTCATGGCTAACTCTTCTATTTATTAGGGCTTCATATCTTAACTTTGTATCTTCATCTATGCTTTCTTCTCTTTTTAAAAAGAAGTCAGTTGAGGAAATATTAAGGCAATGAAGCATTAATTCTTTAGCGTCATAGCTAGCATTTTCAATATTAGCTGCTTCTAATATTCTACTGGCATTAAGAATCTCTTCCCTTATAGTCATATTTATCCTTTCTATCAAAAAGGACTGTAAAAAATATATACAGTCCTTTTGTTAATTCGTAATTTAATTATTCGCTTAATCTCTATGTCTTGTCTTAAAAGCTGGCATTTCAACTTCTTCTGACTCAGCCTTAGCTTCGATTTCTTCTACTTCTTCAAATTCAAAGCCTGCATCATCATCTTCTTCTGATAAATCTTCAATAGCTAAATCAAGGTCGCCCTCTGCATCAGCTGATACTTCTTCAAATTCAAAGGAATCATCCTCTAGGGCTGTTTCTGAAGTCTCGTTAGTGCTTACATTTTCAAAAGAATCCTTAGCTGGAACTTCTTCTACTTCTTCAAATACGAAGTCGTCTTCAATAGAAGCTTCAGTATCTTCTGCTACTTCTTCTAAAGGCTTAGTTACTGTAGTAAAGTTAGCACTTTCATAATTGCCTGCGCTGTGATTAGCTGGATTACCCTCAGCTTCTTCAAGCTCATTAATTGTCTCATAAACAGACTCTAAGCTATCGCCTTGCTGCGTAGCCTCAAATTCCTTAGCAGCCTTGATATACTTCTCTTCCGCTGTTAATTCCTTCTCGTCCTCTTCTTTATTCTCAACAACGATGGAACGTGTAGTTCTATGTCTCTTTCCAACCTGAGCTGCTGAAATTGAAAGCTCTCTTTCAGAATTTTCAATATCTTCCACGAGATTTTCTGAACCTTCATAATACTCTTCAACTAAGAACTTCTCCCAATCAAATACCTTCTCCACTGCCTTAATAGCAACTTCGATCATATCCATATCAGGTTCCTTAGTTGTAAGTCTCTGAAGCCACATACCTGGCTTACTCAAAGCTCTTGTAAACTTATTGTCATTCTTTCCAGCCCACATGATTAATTCATAAGAAAGGCCAGCAATTAAAGGGATTAAAAGCACACGGATAATAATCTGTGCTGCTGTATTCTCCACTCTAATAAAGATAAATAAAACAATACTAATAAACATTACAACAAATAGGAAACTTGTTCCACATCTCTTGTGATATCTAGAACTATTCTTAACATTCTCTGGTGTAAGTCTTGCACCATGCTCGATACAGTTAATACACTTGTGCTCTGCACCATGATACATAAAGGTTCTCTTAATGTCACTTAGCTGAGAAATTACCACAAGGTAGAGAATAAAAATCAATACTCTTACAATGCCTTCAAAGAAGTTTAACAAGCCCTTTGAAGCCACATAATTTGACAATAATCTTGATACTGCAAATGGTAGAATCATAAATAAGCCAACAGCTAAGAAAATAGATATAATAACTGTTACTGCCATAAGGATAGATTCAAACTTATCCTTAAAAATATTCTTACCAATCTCATCAATCTTTGTCTTTTCCTGTTCTGATGGATCTTCGTAAAATGTTGATGAATAGTTAATTACACCTATTCCTGTAAATAACGAATCAAAGAAGTTAAAGATACCTCTAATTACTGGGTAGTTTAACCATTTATATTTCTGTGTGGTCATCTTGCAATCTTTTACAATGACTTCAATTTCCTGGTCTGGCTTTCTGACTGCAACGGAATACTTATCCTTGTTGCGCATCATAATACCCTCTATGACTGCCTGACCACCAATGCCTGACAATTTCATTATCTAGTCCTCCAAATATTCTAGCTATCTATTATAAGCTAACATTAGCTAAAATTTATTCAATAACAAACATATTTATAATAACATTAGTTAGAGGCTTTAATCAAGCCTAAGAAAAGCCATCCCTGCGAATAGTCCTAAAGTTTTTATAAACTAAAAAAGATTGAGGCATACACCTCAATCTTTAATATTTTAATATTAGTTGTTAACACCATACTTCTTGTTGAACTTATCGATACGTCCACGAGCTGATGCTGCCTTCTGCTGACCTGTGTAGAATGGATGACACTTAGAACAAATTTCTACGTGGATCTCTTCCTTTGTTGAACCTGTTACGAATTCGTTACCACAGTTGCAAACAACCTTAGCCTGGTAATACTCTGGATGGATACCTTCTCTCATGATTTCACCTCTTTACAATTAAGAATAATTTATCTAATAATTGGTTATCGACTGATAGCATGTTGCCATGCGATAACTTGCATCGAATGATAACTTTGTATACAACGATAACTTAGTATCTATCGATAAACAGCTTTTATATTCTATCATACAGATATTAGTTATGCAAGTATTTTTTCTATCTATTCTATAGCATAAATAAGCAAGAAATACCACTATCAGCGCCTATTTTTATTTATTGTTTAGGATAAAATACAATCTAAAATTTCTTTTTAGGATTATTTTTTACTTGGATTTAAACATATCTTTCTTTAATAACTCTATTAATAAAGTCTGCGTTATTTCTAGTCTTAGTAAATAGGTCAATAACTCTTTCAGCGGATTCTTCTGCTCTGCTGCCATTTAAGCCCTTACGCATAATATTAACTGCCTCAAGCTCATCATTATCAAGCAATAAATCCTCACGTCTTGTACTAGACTTAATAACGTCGATGGCTGGGAAAATTCTTCTTTCAGATAACTTTCTATCAAGAACTAATTCCATGTTACCTGTTCCCTTAAACTCTTCAAATACAACATCATCCATCTTGCTTCCTGTATCTACAAGGGCTGTTGCAAGAATTGTTAAGCTTCCGCCTTCTCTCATATTTCTAGCTGCACCAAAGAACTTCTTTGGCATATGAAGAGCGGCTGGGTCTAAACCACCTGATAAAGTACGGCCAGAGGCCTGTACTGTTAAGTTATAAGCTCTTGCAAGTCTTGTAATACTATCAAGTAAGATAATTACATCCTGCTTTTGCTCAACTAATCTCTTAGCTCTTTCAATAACCATTTCTGAAACTCTTCTATGATTATCTGGCTGTTCATCAAATGTAGAATAAATAACCTCTACATTATCACCAGCAATAGATTCCTTCATATCTGTAACTTCTTCTGGTCTTTCATCAATAAGTAGGATGATTAAATGCATTTCTGGATTGTTTCTTACAACTGCCTTAGCAATCTGCTTTAAAAGTGTTGTCTTACCTGACTTAGGCTGAGAAACAATCATACCTCTCTGGCCCTTACCTATTGGGCTGATTAAATCTACCATTCTCATAGCTAATGAGCTTGAACCCTGCTCTAAATGGATTCTTTCATTAGGGAAAATTGGTGTTAATTTCTCAAAGGCAACTCTTTCCTGTGCTACGCTTGGATCTAATCCATTAACTGAAATTAAATACTGTAGAGCCTTAAACTTATCAGTTGTTGACTTTAACTTACATGGACCAACAACAATATCACCTGTCTTTAAGTTAAACTTTCTAATCTGAGTTGGTGATACATAAACATCGTCGTCACCTGGAAGGAAATTCTCACATCTAACAAAGCCGTATCCATCATTTAAAACTTCAAGGATACCATTAGCTAATGTTTCATCTGCTTCTAATTTAATATCTGTATTAACTACAGCCTTATTATAATTGTCATATCTTTGTGTGTTGTCTTGTCTTTGATTGTCATATCTTGTTGTATTATCTTGTCTTTGGTTATCGTATCTTGATGTATTATCTTGTCTTTGATTATCGTATCTAAAATAATTGTCCTGTCTTTGATTGTCATATCTTATTGTATTATCTTGTCTTTGGTTATCGTATCTCGTTGTATTATCTTGTCTTTGATTATCGAATCTAGAATAATTGTCCTGTCTTTGATTGTCGTATCTTGTTGTATTATCTTGTCTTTGATTATCGTATCTAAAATAATTGTCCTGTCTTTGATTGTCGTATTGTGGACTCTTATAATAACTCTTTCTTGGACTTCTTTGAGCATCCTTTGCAACATATCTTGTAATGTGCTTTTCTTCCTTAGCTACAGGCTTACTTTCTGCTTCCTGTGCCGGCGTAATATATCTTTCGTAACGCTCGTAACGCTGCTGCTGTGTTTCATTTTTCAAAAGATCTGTAACTGCATCTCCATCGTAATCTTCTGTACTTGTGGAAATGTCTTCGCCTTCAGTTTTTGTTTCGCTTTCCGTAACCACTGTCTTAGACTTTCTAGTCTTTTTAACTCCATCGTAGTTTGAAACTAGATCCTCCACTCTTGAATCTGACTGTGCAGTTTCCGTTAAAATATCAACTAAGGCACCTTTTTTTAATGTAGATACATTTTTTATTCCTAAATCCTTAGCGATCTGTTTTAAGGAAACCAAAGAAAGTTCTTCTAACTTTTCTTTCACCATAAAACCTCTCTTTCGATTGAAAATTTATAATAATAAAGGCAAAAATGCCAATTCACCCTATAACTTACAAAGTTCTTTAATTAGCTCTAGTTTGGGAAAATAAATGAATTTTTTGCTTTGATTAATGTTCGAAATATAAGAAACCATTCGAACTCCTATGTAAAAACTATCAACTTGATTATAAAACATAGTTTCCAAAAATAAAAGCCCTTTTTCTTTTTCTTTTTTTAATTTTACAAATGTGCTATGATAAAACTTGTGTGAACTCACTATTTATCCGTTTTCACACTATGTAGTATTTAAGAAAGGTTTGGTATTAATTATGACAAATGCCCAGAAAGCCCTACAGCTTCACGAAGAATGGAATGGTAAGTTTGAAACTACTCCAAAAATGAAAATTGCAACTAGAGAAGACTTAAGTCTTGCCTACACTCCAGGTGTTGCAGAGCCTTGTAAAGTTATTGCTAAGGATAAGGAGGCAGCTTACAAATATACAATCAAGTCTAATACTATCGCTGTTGTTTCAGATGGTAGCGCAGTTCTTGGATTAGGAAATATCGGTGCTCATGCAGCTATGCCTGTTATGGAAGGTAAGGCTGTATTATTTAAGGAATTTGGCGGAGTTAATGCTGTGCCTATTTGCTTAGATACACAGGACACTGAAGAAATCATTAAGACAGTTGTTAATATTGCTCCAGCATTTGGTGGTATCAACTTAGAGGATATCGCTGCTCCTAGATGTTTCGAGGTTGAAACTCGTTTAAAGGAATTACTTGATATTCCAGTATTCCACGATGATCAGCACGGAACAGCTATCGTAGTTTTAGCTGGTATCATTAACGGTCTTAAAGTTACTAATAAGAAGAAGGAAGATGTTAAGGTTGTAGTTAATGGCGCTGGTTCCGCTGGTGTTGCTATTACTAAGCTTTTACTTACTTATGGTTTTAAAAATGTCACAATGTGCGATAAGTCTGGTATCCTTTCAAAGGCTTCAAAGGACCTTAACTGGATGCAGGAATCAATGATGGAGGTTACAAACCTTGAAGGTAAGACAGGTAGCCTTGCTGATGCCTTAGTTGGTGCTGATGTATTTGTTGGTGTATCTGCTCCTAATATCGTTACAGCTGACATGGTTAAGACTATGAATAAGGATTCTATCCTCTTTGCTATGGCTAATCCTACACCAGAGATTATGCCAGATGTTGCTAAGGCTGCTGGTGCTAGAGTTGTTGGAACAGGACGTTCTGATTTCCCTAACCAGGTAAATAACGTTATTGCCTTCCCTGGTATCTTTAAGGGTGCCCTTGAAGGAAGAGCAAGCCAGATTACTGAAGAAATGAAGCTTGCTGCTGCTACAGCTATTGCAGATCTTGTTTCAGACGAAGAATTATCTGATGTTAACATTTTACCAGAAGCTTTCGACCCACGAGTTGCTGATGTAGTAGCTAAGGCTGTAAAGGATCATATTAAATAATGTTACCTCATTACTATTCACTTAATGAATATATAAAGAATACTTTCGGTGAGAAAATGTATCGCCTATCCCTAGACGGTGGCATGACCTGTCCAAACAGAGACGGTAAGCTAGATACTAGAGGCTGTATATTTTGTAGCCGTGGTGGTTCTGGAGATTTTGCTGCTACAGTCTCTATCGCTAAAACGATAGAGGCTGGCACAGACTCCAGTGATGGCATGACTTTAAGACAGAGACGCATTTTAGAAAATATTGATAAAAGTATTGAGCTTGCAAAGGAAAAGGTTCAGAATAAATATAAAGGAAATTCTTATATTGCATACTTTCAATCCTTTACTAATACCTATGCAAGTGCTAGTTATCTTGATAAGCTTTTTAAAAATGTAATTAATAGGGAAGAAATCAAGATACTAGATATTGCTACAAGACCGGATTGTCTTGATAGCGACGTCTTAGAAGTCATTGATAGTTGTAATAAAATTAAACCAGTTTGGATTGAGCTTGGACTTCAAACTATTCATGAAAAAACTGCTAAATACATAAGACGAGGCTATGAACTTGATTGCTTTACAGACGCTGTAAAGAAGCTAAATGCCTTAAAGGTGCCAATTATAGTTCATGTAATTATTGGTCTTCCAGGGGAGACTAAGGAAGATATTTTAGAGACGGTAAGATTCTTGTCTAAACAGCCTATTCAAGGCATAAAGCTACAGCTCCTTCACGTATTAAAGGGCACTGATCTTTATGATGACTACAAATCTACGGGCTTTAAGATATTAACTATGGAGGAATATTTTGACATATTAGGGGAAGCCCTAAGAATTCTTCCAAAGGACATGGTTATTCACCGCCTAACAGGTGATGGCCCAAAGAGCCTTTTAGTAGAGCCACAGTGGACTGCTAACAAGAAACTTGTTCTTAATTCTATGAATAAATATTTCATAGATAAATGTATAATTCAGGGGGAAGATTTTGATAAATATTGACTAATTTAGCTAAAATTAGGCATATTTACCTTTTAGATATTGTCAATTAGCCAAAGTTAGTATATTATTTATCAGTATGGCATTTTATGCAATTTAAAGAGATGGGGAAAAATTTATGGAAGGCAATGCGACAACACTTTACAAGTTAATGATTCTTTACATGCTAAGCAAGGTTAATTTTCCATTGACTAATAGTCAAATGTCAACCTTTATGTTAGAGAAGCAATATACTGATTATTTCACTTTTCAGGAAACAATTAATTCATTAGTTGCAGATTCCTTTATTAAGAGATCAAATTATCAGAATAATACACAATACCAACTTACTAAAGACGGAGTTGATACTATTGCATTTTTTTATACTAAGATATCTAGTAGCATTAGAGAAGAAATCGATGAATATTTAATTACTAATAAATACAATTTAAAGAACGAATCAGGTACAACATCGGATTATTACAGAACAACAGACGGAACTTATATGACAGACTGCAAGGTTAAGGAAGGTAACATTAACATCATCGAACTTTCCCTTAACGTTCCACTTGAGGAACAGGCAGAAACAATTTGTGCGAAATGGCGTGAGAACAGCCAGGAAATCTATGAATTCATCATTAACAAACTTATGTAGTTAATGCAAAATAAAGGCTTACAAATATTAAATCTAAGTTTAATATTTGTAAGCCTTCTTTTTTATTTCAGTAATATCAGTAATATAAGCAAAATCAGTAATTTTACCTTTCTTTACTTTATTAATCTTCGCTGCCTGACCCAGTAGTTTCTTCTACTTCTGCATTCTTACTATTTTTTGTTTCATCAACCATCTCATCAATAGTCTCATCAACTGCTTCATCCTCTAAGACATAAGAATCCACATACTTCCATAGCTCTTCAAGTCCCTGCTTTGTCTCTGATGAAAATGGAATTAACACATCTTCTTTTCTAAGACCTAGTCCATTTCTTACAGCCTTAACCTGCTTTTGAACCTGACTTCTTTTGATCTTATCAAGCTTTGTAGCAACAATTATCGGTCTAAATCCATTTTCAACAATCCAATCATACATCATCTTGTCATTAGCTGATGGGTCATGTCTTATATCAATAAGAAGGAAAACCTGCTTAAGCTGCTTTGAAGTTCTAAGATATTTCTCAATCATCTTGCCCCACTTAGCCTTAACAGATTCGGAAACCTTAGCGTATCCATAACCTGGCAAATCCACTAAATACATGAGCTCATTGATATTATAGAAATTAATTGTCTGTGTCTTACCTGGCTGAGAAGATGTTCTAGCATAGGACTTTCTTCTCATTAAGGCATTAATAAGTGAAGATTTACCAACATTTGACTTACCTGCAAATGCTACCTCAGGTAGCGTAGTCTCTGGAATCTTACTTGTAACACCGATTACAATCTCTAAATTTACATTCTTAATAACCATATTAACCTCTTCTAACTAGTAAGATACTAACTTAAATACCCCTTAAAAATCATCTTTTAAATCATCTTAAATATCTAAGCTGTTATCTAACACTTCTAACATATTCTTAACATAGACAATTTCCATGCCTTCAAGGATTTCCTCATCGAACTCTTCAATGTCCTTCTCGTTATCAATTGGCACTAAAACCTTAGTTATCTTAGCTGCCTTAGCTGCAAGAAGCTTCTCCTTTAAGCCACCAATTGCAAGAACCTTACCTCTAAGAGTAATCTCTCCTGTCATGGCAAGATTTGCAAAAACCTTAATACCTGTAACCGCAGATAAAATACCTGTAGCAAGAGTTACACCTGCCGATGGGCCATCCTTTGGTGTGGCACCTTCTGGAATATGAATATGTATATTATGCTTTTCAAAGAAATCGATGTCAACCTTATATTTGCCCTTCTCTGTAATGCTTCGCACGTAAGATAGCGCAATCATAGCAGATTCCTTCATTACATCGCCCATACTACCTGTAAGCTTTAACTCGCCCTTACCTGGCATTGTATTAACCTCGATTTCGAGAGTATCGCCGCCAACTGCAGTCCATGCAAGTCCTCTTACAATTCCAATATCAGAGTTTTTGTTCTTAACTTCTCTTCTATATTTTTCCTTGCCAAGGAACTCCTCAAGGTTCTTATCTGTAACCCTGATAACTTCCTTTACATCCTTGTTTCTTGTTCCGTCTTCTAAAAATGCACCTAGCTCGTAAAGCTTCTTTACTGCCTTTCTGCATACCTTACTTATCTGACGTTCTAGATTTCTTACACCAGCTTCTCTTGTATAGCTAGTAATAATCTTATTTATAGCCTTATCTGTAAACTTAACATCCTTTTGCATAAGACCATTTTTCTTAATCTGTTTCTTAATCAAATGTTCCTTTGCAATATGAAGTTTTTCATTCTCAGTATAGCTGTTTACTTCGATTATCTCCATTCTGTCGAGTAAAGGTCTAGAAATACCTGATAAATCGTTTGCAGTTGCGATAAATAGTACATTTGAAAGGTCTACAGGCATCTCAATATAGTGATCTAAGAAATGAGTATTTTGCTCACTATCTAAAACCTCTAAAAGAGCTGACTGAGTATCACCCTTGTAATCTGAACTCATCTTATCAATTTCATCAAGAAGCATAAGTGGATTATTGCTGCCAGCACTTACCAAAGCATCAATAATACGACCTGGCATAGCACCAATATAAGTCTTTCTATGTCCTCTAATTTCAGCCTCATCTCTAACACCGCCAAGGCAAATTCTTACATAGTTCTTATTAAGAGCTCTAGCTACACTTCTTGCAATAGATGTCTTACCTGTTCCTGGAGGGCCTACAAGACAAATTATTGGAGCATCTGACCTAGTAGTAATATTTCTTACAGCTAAGCTCTCTAAAACTCTCTCCTTAATTTCCTTCATGCCGTAATGGTCTTCATCTAAAATATCCCTTGCATTGAAAATGTCCTTATTATCCACTGTTTGTACATTCCATGGAAGTTCCAAACAATTTTCAATATAAGTTCTTTGCACATTAGCTTCTGAAGAGCTACCCTGAACTTCCTTTAATCGTCTAAGCTCTTTAAAAAGCTTTTCCTTAACGTAATCAGCTGCATCAAGTGCCTCAATTTTTTGCTTAAAGTCGTCAATTTCAGAAACAAGCTTTCCATCTAGCTCCTCATTTAGGACTCCAATCTGCTCCCTTAAAATGTATTCACGCTGGTTCTTATCCACTCTATTCTTAACTTTAATTGCAAGCTCTTCTCTAATAGCAAAAGCCTCGCAATCCTCAAGCATAGTCTTAGCTAGAAGCTCATACATCTCATTGATATCTGTAACTTCAAGAAACACCTGTCTTTGAGTATAGTCCATTGGATAATCTTTTAAAATCGCTTCCATTAACTTGTTTGCATCCTTAATTGCAAGCCAATCGCTTAAAAGGTCGCGACTCATTTTCAAATCAGCGATTGCATAGCGCTTTATAAGTTCATGTAGCGCCATTACCATAGCCTTATTAGTTACTTCATCTGGCTTTGAAAAATGTGACACAAAAGGAGCTACATTTGCCAAACAATAATCCCCTCTATCCTCAATATCACATAGTTCAGCCTTTAGTTGTCCTTCTACCTGAATTCGTAAAATCTTGTTAGGTAGCTTTACAACCTGCTTTATCTTAGCAATACAGCCAACTTTATATAAATCATCTATGTCAGGATCAACAACTTCATGGTCAATCTGTGTTACCAAAAAGATTGTCTGATTCTGACCCATTGATTTGTTAGTAGCCATAATTGATTTTTTCCTACTTATATCTATCTGCATTGTCATACCTGGTAATACGGTTAAATTTCTTAATGGTATGAACGGTAAATTAACATTTTTCATACTTTCCTGCCCATTTAAAAATTAAATTATAATTTCATTTCTGTATTATTATAAAAGTAGTGATTGACAGATAGACTCTGCCAATCACTATTAATCACTTACTGTGCTTTTTTTGAAACCTGTTCTGTTCTGTATTCAATTAAAGGCTTCGATGTGCCCTCAACTGCTTCCTTAGTGATGATGCACTTTGAAATTGTATCATCTGAAGGAATCTCATACATAATCTCGTTCATAACTGATTCTAGGATAGAACGAAGTCCTCTAGCTCCAGTCTTTCTTTCAAAACTCTTATGAGCGATTTCTTTAACAGCATCTTCTCTAAATTCAAGTTCAACCTCATCAAGGTTAAATAAAGCCTGATACTGCTTAATAATAGCATTCTTTGGTTCCTGTAAGATTCTTACTAAAGCATCTTCATCAAGGGAATCAAGTGCTACTACAACTGGTACTCTACCTACAAATTCAGGAATAAGACCAAACTTAATTAAATCCTGAGGTAATACCTTATGGAACATCTCACCAACTGTCTCTTCTGACTTCTCATGAAGCTCAGAGTTAAATCCGATTGAGCTCTGGTCCATTCTTGATTCGACGATCTTTTCAAGACCGTCAAAAGCACCACCACAAATAAACAAAATATTAGTTGTGTTAATAGGAATTAATTCCTGCTGTGGATGCTTACGTCCTCCCTGAGGTGGTACTGAAGCGTCTGTACCCTCTAAAATCTTAAGAAGTGCCTGCTGTACACCTTCACCTGAGACATCTCTTGTAATAGATACATTCTCCGACTTCTTAGTAATCTTATCAATTTCATCGATGTAGATAATTCCGTACTGAGCCTTATCTACATCATAGTCTGCAGCCTGGATAAGCTTAAGTAAAATGTTCTCAACGTCCTCACCAACGTAACCAGCTTCTGTAAGTGTTGTAGCATCTGCAATTGCAAATGGAACATTAAGAAGTCTAGCTAAGTTTTGAGCAAGGAAAGTTTTACCAGAACCTGTAGGTCCAAGCATGAGAATGTTACTCTTCTGAAGCTCTACATCTAGGTCTCTTCCTGACATAATTCTCTTGTAATGATTGTAAACAGCAACTGCTAAAACCTTCTTAGCTTCTTCCTGGCCGATTACATATTCATCGAGAAATTCCTTGATTTCCTTTGGCTTAAGTAAGTTGATATTTAATCCATCAACGGCATCAAGCTCGCTAGCATCAAACTCCTCATCAAGAATGTCACTGCAGATTCCTACGCACTCATCACAAATGTAAGCGCCATTAGGTCCAGCAATAAGCTTCTTTACCTGATCCTGTGTCTTATTACAAAAGGAGCATCTAAGCTTACCACCATCATCTGTTGTTCTTCCTGCCATATTTGTACTCTCCTATTTAATTTATTAGTTTCTCTTATCAACTACACTATCAATAAGTCCATAAGCAAGGGCTTCCTGTGCTGACATGTAGTTGTCACGTTCTGTATCTCTAGCGATTTCTTCTACAGACTTACCTGTATTAGCAGCTAAAATTTCATTTAACTTGTTACGTGTCTTTAAAATGTTCTCAGCTACGATTCTGATTTCAGTTTCCTGACCTCTTGCACCGCCTGAAGGCTGGTGAATCATGATTTCTGAGTTTGGAAGAGCAAGTCTCTTACCCTTTGTACCGCCTGATAAAAGGAAGGCACCCATACTTGCTGCAAGACCAATACAGATTGTTGAAACGTCACACTTAATATACTGCATTGTATCATAGATAGCAAAACCTGCTGAAACTGAGCCACCTGGGCTGTTGATATAGAAATGAATATCCTTACTTGGATCTTCAGCCTCTAAGAAAAGCATCTGCGCTACTACTAAGTTAGCAGATACATCTGTTACCTCTTCTCCTAAAAATACAATTCTATCTTTTAATAATCTTGAATAGATATCGTATGATCTCTCTCCTCTACTATTCTGTTCAATGACATATGGTACGAAACTCATTATTTCCTCCTTTAAACGCCCTCATTAGCGTTATTTATTTATTTGATATAATCAACTACTTACTAAATTATACAACAATTAGAGCTAACTATCCATAAATTTTAAATAAAAATAAGCACTAATTTTTATCTTTTTATAAAAATTAGTGCTTATTACCTATTCATTTACAAACTAAATAAATTTACTAATTATCTTGATTATCTGTAAAGCGGACATTCGGAATCCGCTTCGCTACTTCCTCATGAACGCAGTGGCACTTTGTGCCACCTGTCAGAAGGGGCTTTAACCCCTTCTGACACTAGTAAGCAATCCCCCGCTTAAAGCTTACGCTTTTGAAGCAGGGGATTGCTTACACTGCGTTCAAGAAATAATTACTTTTCAACAGTTGAAGAAACGATTAATTCAACAGCCTTAGTAACTGCTAAATCTTCCTTAATCTGCTGTGTTTCGTAATCACCCATGATATCCTTAATCTGAGCTACATCCATACCATACTGGCTAGCCATCTTCTCTAACTCAGCCTGGAATTCTTCTTCTGTAGCTTCGATGTTCTCAGCCTTAACAACAGCTTCAAGAACTAATCTAGACTTAATTCTCTTTAATGCTTCTGGCTTCATTTCATCTACTAAGCTATCAGCTGTAGCACCTGTGTACTGGAAGTACTGATCAAGTGAAAGACCCTGAGCCTGTAATCTCTGAGCGAAATCCTGAGCCATTCTGTTAACCTGTGTTTCAACCATAGCTTCTGGAATATCCATCTTAGAATCTTCGATTAACTTAGCGATAGCTTCATCTTCCTTAACAGCCTTAGCCTGGTTTTCCTTACGCTCTGTGATCTTCTTCTTTAAATCATCCTTATATTCAGCAAGTGTATCGAAATCAGATACATCCTGTGCAAAATCATCATCTAATTCTGGAAGCTGCTTTTCCTTGATTTCATTGATCTTAACCTTGAATGTAGCAGCCTTACCCTTTAAGTTTTCAGCATGGTATTCTTCTGGGAATGTAACGTTAACGTCCTTCTCATCACCTACGTTCATACCAATAAGCTGTTCTTCGAAGTTATCGATAAATGAATGTGAACCGATTGTAAGTGAGTAGTTTTCACCCTTACCACCTTCAAAAGCTTCTCCATCTACAAAACCTTCAAAATCGATTACAGTCTGATCGCCGTCCTTAACTGCTCTATCTTCAACAGATACGATTCTTGCGTTCTGGTCCTGTACTCTCTTTAATTCTTCTTCAACATCAGCATCTGTAGCTTCTACTTCTGTCTTAGAAACTTCGATACCCTTATATGTACCTAATTCAACTTCAGGCTTTAAAGCAACTGTAGCTGTAAATACAAATGGCTTACCAGCTTCAAGCTGTGTAACGTCAATCTTAGGCTGAGAAACGATCTCTAAACCTGATTCATCAGCAGCCTTAGCGTATGCATCAGGAATAATTTCATTAGCAGCATCCTCAAAGAATACTTCCTTGCCATACATCTTCTCAACCATTGCTCTTGGAGCTTTACCCTTTCTGAAACCAGGAAGGCTAATCTTGTTCTTATTCTTATTATAAGCTGTGTTAAGAGCAGCTTCGAATTCCTCAGAAGTTGACTCAATAACAAGCTTTACCATGTTTTTCTCTTCTAAATTTTCAACTGTAAAACTCATTTTAATAAAATCCTCCTTAAATTAGGTCACTTCTAGACCTTAAAAGTGCATACCATGGGATTATAGCATACTTATTTTAATATTACCAGTAAAATTTATTTTAAATTATTCCAGATTTGATTTCCTCTGCTAAACCGCTATTAGCTTGTGCTTTCGCTAACATTTTCATCAACTGTAGTAGCCGAGGTTGGCAAGTATCTACCGTAGTAATTAAAGCAGTCAAAAATTGGCTTATATCTACCACTTCCGTAGGCTGTAACACAAATATAAATGTTGCCATCCTTTGAAGCATAACTTACTAAGCAATTTCTTGCTGTATCAGTATAACCTGTCTTTCCGCCCAAAATCTGAACACCAGTAACTTCAGTACCATACATTCTTGTCCACATAGTACTTCTTATATAATAACCTTCAGGAACCCTGTTAGTTCCTGCTGTGGTATAGGTTTCAGTTCCAAGAATTTCTCTAGCAGTCTCATTCTTAATTACATAAGACATTATCATAGCCATCTCCTGACAAGTGGTGTAATGCCCATCCTCTGAGACTCCCCAAGTATTCATAAAATGTGTATTCTTAAGACCTAATTCGCTAGCCTTTTCATTCATCATGGCCACAAAGTTTTCAGTGGAACCTGCCGTTGCAATAGCAAGGCCCTCTGCACAATCAGCACCGGATGTTAATATAAGGCCGTAAAGCAAGTCCTTAATTGTTGCTGTCTCGCCACCTTCATAGCCAACTCTTGATGCGCCATCTTTAACTAACGGTCTTAAAATCGCATCATCAAAGGTATAAGTTGTATTATCAATATCATCGATATTCTCTAATACAATAATAAGTGTCATAACCTTTGTCATAGAGGCTGGTTCAATAATAGAATCTGCAAGTCTACCAGCAATAATCTCATTATTAGTCACATCTAAAATAGCACCATAAGCACTATCTATATCTTCATCTGTTACTTCTACATAATTAGTTGAAATATTAGCGTATGGATAAGTCTCTTTTGTCTCTTCTTCCACTGCAATTTCATCTGCAGCAAGTTCTTCTTGCCCTTTATCGCTTTCTAATCCTCTTACTTCACTACCCCCGCCTTTAATGGCGACAAACGTAATGCCAGCTGTTATAATTCCGAGTATTAAAACTAGCAAAAATTTCTGTCTTCGGAGCTGTCTAGCTCTTTTTCTTTTTATAGCAGCAATGACTTTCTCACGCTTTTTAACGGATAATCTAGCAAGCTCAAGCTCATCATCTAAATTATACTCGTCCATCTAAATTACCTTTCATACTGAATCTTTTTAGCTAATTCATTAGCTGTATTAACATCTATTAAAAGCTTTACAAGCTCAAGTCCTAAATCAATAGATGTTCCCATGCCTCTTGAAGTTGTAATATTGCCGTCAGTGACAACATTTACACTATCATTAAGGCAAATTGCACCCTCTAAGCTATCTTCATAGCCAGGGAAACAAACTGCCTTCTTACCCTCTAGGAAACCCAACTTGCCAAATACGCTAGGAGCCGCACAAATAGCAGCTAAACGGCCACCATTCTCGTAGTGTTCCTTTAAAAGGTTAAGTAAAACCTTTCGGTCAAAATAGTTCTTAGTTCCAGGGCCGCCCGGTAAGAATAATAACTCAGTACCGTCAAACTCATAGCTACCAAATAAATAGTCAGCCACGATTGTAACGCCCTGAGCACTTACAACCTCCTTCTTAGCAGTAATAGAAATTGTATCAACCTCTATTCCAGCTCTTCTTAATATATCAACGACAGCTAGGCATTCTACTGTCTCAAAATTATCTGTTAAAAATGCACATACCTTCATAGTTATCTCCTCCTTGATGTAATTTACACCTATACTAGAATACCATTTTTAAGTATTTTTCTCAATAAAATACGCGAATATTCACGAAAAAGAGGTCATGAAATTTACATCTCACAACCTCTTTTCCACACACATATCTAATTTTTCCTTATCCCCTAAATAAGTTCAACCTTTTATATAAATTTAGTCTCTTAAAATGTCCTTATCAATAATGATTTCATTGCCATCCTTGTTAGAATAAATAATTCTACCATTAACAATTGTGTAAAGAACCTTACCGTTTACCTTCTTACCCTCAAATGGTGTATTCTTGCCCTTTGATGCGAACATATTAGAGTCAATGACATAGCTTGCCTTTGGATCAATGATTGTAATATCAGCCACCTTACCAGCCTTTAGATTTCCTCTATCAAGACCAATAATCTTAGCTGGTCTAACGCTCATTCTATCCACCATCTGAACTGGTGTAAGTAAGCCCTTTTGTACAAGTTCAGTCATAACTAAACTAATTGAAGTCTCAAGCATTGAAAGACCAAATGGTGCCTCCACAAATCCCTCTGCCTTCTCTGAATAGTGATGTGGCGAATGATCTGAAGCAATTGCATCGATGATTCCAAGTCTAAGACCCTTAATAAGCGCGTCTCTATCCTCTTTCTTTCTAAATGGAGGAGCACTCTTATAATTTGCATCAGAGCCATCCACGTCGTCCTCAGTTAATATTAAATGTTGTGGTGTAACTTCTGCTGTTACATTTAAACCTAAATCCTTAGCCTGCTTAACCATGTCCACGGCAGTCTTTGTTGATAAATGACAAATGTGTAGCTTAGCCTTAGTGTCTTTAGCAAGTAAAATGTCTCTAGCCACCATAGTTTCTTCAACTGCATCTAAAATGCCATAAAGTCCTAATTGCTTGGCTCTCTCCCCGGCATTCATAACACCTCTAGCCATAAGATTTCTATCTTCGCAATGAGCAAATACAGGAATGTCTACCTCTGCAGCCTGCTTTAGTGCCTGTCTTGCAATTCTTGCATCCATAATAGAATTTCCATCCTCACAAACTGCCACAGCTCCTGCTTCCTTCATACCTGCAAAATCAGTAATATACTGGCCTTCATCACTTGCTGTAATAGCACCAACAGGAAGAACATTAATGTCTGTAACTTCCTTAGCCTTTTCAATAGCCTCCCTAATTCTCTCCTCACTATCCATAGCAGGTTTGGTCTTTGGCATTGTACAAACTGTTGTAAAGCCGCCTCTTGCAGCTGCTCTTGAACCGCTTCTTATTGTCTCCTTATGTTCATATCCTGGCTCGCGAAAATGTACTCGCAAATCGATAAATCCTGGGCAAACATAAAGTCCACTAGCGTCGATAATTGTGTCATCTTCCCCTGAAGCTAAAGCCTCATCAATATTGTTAGTTACTTGGCTAACAATACCATTGTCGACTAAAATATCAATTTGGTCGTCAATCTTATTTGCTGGATCAATTAACCTACCATTCTTAATTAAAATCTTCATTTTTACCATCTCCCCCTCTTTATTCTAGTAATTTCTATTAGCATATTTTTTAATACACATTTAGCTTATCTTTTTAAGCTTAGATAAATTCTCCTTCTCGAAACTTATAGCATCTATTGGCTTTCCAAAATAAAAGCCCTGAATATAATCTACTCCAAAATCCCTTAACATTATATATTGTTCCTCGGTCTCCACGCCCTCGGCAACAACTTTAGTTTTAAGAGTCTTAGAAAGATCCACAATAAGCTTAACAAATGCTCTTGAATACTCATCTTCTATTAAGTCATCAATAAAGGTTTTATCAATCTTTATTATATCTAGTGGTAATCTCTTTATATAATTAAGAGATGAATAACCTGTGCCAAAATCATCGAGAGCTATCTTAATTCCAAGTCCCCTAAGGGCTTTTAAAATTGCTATAACCCTTTCCATATCATTTATTGCAAAGGATTCTGTAACCTCTACATAAATATTAGAAGGATCAACTTCTGTTCTCTCTATAATTTCCTTAATAGAATCCACTATATCAAATTGCATAAGCTGAACCACTGATAGGTTCACACTTACTCTAAAATCCTTAAAACCTCTATCATTCCAGTCTTTACACTGAATACAGGCAGTCTCCATTACATACTCACCAATAGTTGTAATAAGACCTAAATATTCAGCCATAGGAATAAAATCGCCAGGATATAAAAATCCAAGAGACTTAGAATCCCAGCGAATAAGTGCTTCACAGGAAATGCATTCCTTTGTATTAGCATCCACTAAAGGCTGATAAAACAACACAAATTCATCTCTTCTTGTCTCTACTGCTTCTTTTATAAATTCCTCGTGTTTATTATATTTTCTTTTATCTTGGCGTTTGCTATCAGTTACATCAAGGGCTGTAGCAACAACTACAGATTTAGCATCAACCCATGCCATTTCTTTTAATCTAACCTCGAACCAACGTCCGTATTTTGAATAATATTTGACATTATTGTATTTAAAGCCTTCTTTAAGCTTTCCGTTATTCACTATAGCTTCATCGTAGGTCTCTCTAATAACTGTCTCAATAGCAATATCAGAACTTGCCTTTTCATTGGCAAATACAACTCTACCAGACTCCACGTCCCTTACAATAATTCCTAACTCAATATTGCTAAGAACGTAGTCAAGAATCTTCTTTGCTGCCATATATTCGGCAGTCTCAGATTTCTTTCCCCTATCTCCCATATAAAACCTCTAAAGTATATATAATTTAAAATATTGCTTAAATTTATTATACTCCTTGATTTATATTTTGAAAAGTGGATTTTGTATTTATTAGAATTGTGTTTATGGCTTTTCTAAGCTTTTCTGTAAACGAAAAAAAGCTTAGAGAAAAATCTCTAAGCTTTAAGTTCTTGTTTATTCAAAACTGCACATTAAATATATTCATCCGTTTGATTATCCTTAAAGAATAACCCTCGTTTTGTTCAGTGATTTCTCACTCTCTATCCAAACCTTAACCTTA